>JBFJYC010000121.1:0-9421 GCA_041622815.1 Spongiibacteraceae bacterium
CATAACTATCCGTGTGCAAACCCGCCATTTTGAAGATGAGATGTGCGAAGCCTGGTTCGAGATTGAGGGCGATGTCACGGTTCGCGCTAACTATATTTTCGGCGAGGAAGGACATCTGTTGCTGCGGCACCAACTTGGCGATGCGCCGATTACCGAACAAAAAATCGATGCCAGCGAATGCGATCTGCTGTTCCCGCTGTTGCGGGTTTATACCGGTCCGCTGCTGCGCGCAATTCTCGATGACGGCGGCAAAGCCACCGTGCTGATTCCGCGTATCGATTGCTTCGATGAGCCCGAAAAGCTGCTGCAGGCTTCCTTCAGCGAGCGCAACGCCGAATCACTCGGCGAGGCCCTGTTCGATATCGACGGTAGCGAAATTCCCTGTGAAAAAGTGCGGTTTAAAGGCGGACCTTATATCGACGGTGCAGAATGCTATCTCGCTAGCGAAGTGTTACTGGCTTATGAGTGGGAGCAGGGCGACGGCAACCGGTGGCGGGTGCAGCTGGATCGGTAGTTGAATTACGGCTGGGCGCAAATAGTGCAACGCAATAAGCGGCTGGCAATGCTATGAGCTCTCCTTTTCCGATGATTCGCCCGCTTCGGCGACGGATGCTGCTCCAGCAGCTTTCAGGCGCGGCGGTACTCACCGCGATTGCACCGCAGGGCTTGTTGGCACTGAGCGGTAGCAGTCAAAAAGCGTTATCCAAAACGGCTGCGACAGGCTGGCGCGGCGGCATGCCTGTGTTCCGGTCCTCCACACAAACCGAAGGTGGGCGCCGCTTTCATCTGACGGGAAATCGGGCATTGCAATTGCAGGTCGGTATGGACGGTCGGCACGGCGTCTATGAAGAAAGTCACGGTCAGCGCTGGCTCACATATGCAGCGGACACAGGCACCGGCGAAGCTGAGTTGCAGTTTGCGGACGGCAGTGTTCTGCGCAGCGGCGGAGCCGCAGGTGATTTGGTACTGACGCCAACGGGCGTGACGCAGGCGATGACCAGTCGCGGCATCACGCTGCAGCGTGAAATCATTTGCCCGGAAGGCGATGTACCGTGGTTGCTGATTCGGGTGAATCTACAACTTGCCGACGATGCTGCCGCACAATCCATCGGCTACCGCGAACTGTGGCAATTGCGCCCGCGGCCGCTCGGTACCTTCGAGCCTGAGGCGAAGCGGGATGCACGCGCCGCTGCGATCACCTATATCACGCAGGTCAACGGCACGGTCGTCAGCGCATTTGAAGATCGAGGAGATGCCGACAAGGCCTTCGGTCCGGAGGCGCCGGTCATGCTCGAAGCGCTGCATCCGCGTGCGATTGCGGGCTTTACTGCGGCCGCACAGCCGGAGTTACAGATCAGCGAAAAAATTAGATTGCGGCCCGGCGTGCCGGTGACGCGATGGTATCGCTGCGGCTATCTGAGCGAGCCGCTGGCATCGCCTGCAAAGTTTTATCACAACAATATTGCGGCATTGACTGCGCGATTACCCGGGGTCGGGTGTCCCGCGTTGCCCTGGGTGCAATGGGAAATGCCGTGGCACGCGGGGGCGCTGAGCGGCGGTGCAAACCGCGACGCAGTACTCGGCGGCCACACGCTGAACCAAGGCTCGACCTATGCCTTTATGGCAGGAGGTAATGCCGCGGCGCGCGATACGTTGCAGCATGCACTGCCGCTGATTTACAGCGAGCCGGATCTCGCGCTATCAGTATTCAAGAATATTTGTGCCTGGGGCTCGCCCGATGGTGATTTGCCGTATGCATTGCAGGCAAACAAGCAGCCCATGCTCGGCTTGTTCCGGCCATCGGATCAGAATTTATGGGCGCTGTGGTTCGCCGCGGAGTACGCGCTCGTTACCGGTGATCTCAATGCGTTTAGCTTGCCGCAGCAGTATCATCCGACGCACAACGCGAAACCGGTCAGCCTCAAGGAGCACCTGCGGCGTCAGTATCAGTTTTTTGTTAACCATGTCGGGCGCGGCGCCCGCGGTCATGTGCGCATTCTCAATGCGGACTGGAACGACTTCGCTATTGAGGCCAGCGGCGCTGATCATAAGGCAATGATCGAATCCGGCAGCTCGGTGCTCAATTCCGCCATGGCGGCGTGGGTGCTGCCGGTGTTTGCGGCCCTGCTCGACAAGTTGCAGGAGCCCGTTCTGGCGGCTGAGGTGCGCTCGCAGGCAGAGTCGTTACGGCTGCTTGTTGCCGAAGCGTGGAATGGCCGCTGGTTTGATCGCGCCTATGCGCCGGATGGCGCTGCCGTGGGTCGCGACGATTGCTGGTTGGAAGTGCAGCCCTGGGCCATTCTGTGTGGCGCAGCAACCACCGGACAGGCGGGCGCTTTACTGGACTATATCGACACACACCATCGTGCCAACAGCCCCTTCGGTGCGCGGTTGATTTGGCCGCTGCGGGACAACCCGCGACGCGGTATGGGCATTCACGGCGGCGTTTGGTATTCGGTGAATATGACGCTGATCTGGGCCGCAGCCAAATATCGCCCGGCCTTGGCCAGAGATGGGTTGCAACGCATGAGCTTGTATCATCATCGCGAGCTGCAACCCGATGTATGGGAAGGCACGGTCTCCGGCCCGGACGCATGGAATGCACCGGAGTCGAAACGGCCGGGACGCACCTGGGATGCCCCCTGGATGACGATGCAGGATTTTCCGGTGGGTAATATGCACAGCCACTCGGCTCCGCTTCTTTCGTATCTACGCTTGCTCGGCGTTGCGCCGCAAAGTGATGGCAGTATGCAGGGACAGCCGGCGATTGCCGGGCACTTCCGTAGTCAAAATTTTCAATATAAATCTAAACGGTAATCGCTGATGACAATCTATCCGCTTATTAAAACAACTGTGTCGCTGGTGTTGCTTTTCGGTGCGAGCGTCCACGTCGCCGTCGCGCAATCAGGCGGTGCACCGCAGGCCTCCCGCAGCAACACGATCGAGGAGGTCATCGTGACCGCTCGCAAGCGTTCGGAATCACTGCAGGAAACGCCGCTGGCGGTCAGTGCGTTCAGCGCGCAGGCGCTGGAAGATGCCGGTATCGGCACTCTGGACGACCTGCAAAATCATGTGCCGGGCCTCGATATCAGTTCCGCCTTCAAAGGCGGTTTGGTCACCATTCGCTCGGTGGCACCGACCGGCGGCGGTGGGGCCTGGGCAGAGCAGCCCACCAGTTTATATATCGATGATGTGTTTCAGGCGCACTCCACCACACGCCTTTTAGATCTGGTCGATGTCGAAAGCATTCAGGTGTTGCGCGGGCCGCAGGGCACGCTATTCGGCAAAAACTCTACCGCGGGTGCGCTGGTAATCACCACGCAGAAACCCGCACCTGAATTTCTGGTGAACGTCAAAGCATCCGTGGGAGATTACGGCAGAAACGAATTCCGCGTCGCGGCCAATGTGCCGCTGGTGGATGAGAAGCTATATTCCAAGGTGGTTTTTAACCGCGTTCGTCAGGATGGCTTCTACGAGAATCTGACCGATGGCAAAGACCTCTACGGCAGTCACCGCGACAGCTTTGCGGCGCAGCTGCGCTGGCAGATGGAAAGCGGCGACACATTGGATTTGATTCTGAGTCGTACCCGCGAGATTGAAATTCCCAGAGCATCGAGTTGCCGGAAAGTAGATTATGCCGCGGGTGAAACAGTGCCCATCATCGGTCTGCTGATCGATCCGGAAAATACCGACAAAAATTATTCCCAGCTCTGTGAAGAAGTGCAGGATCTGCCCCACGATAAAGTCATCAACAACCCCTACCGGCATAATGAAAAAGGGTACGCCGCCGGCAGTTTTGATTTCCGCTCGACCTATCTCTCCGGTGTGTTCAATAAGTCCTTTGAGAACTTTGATTTTAAAAGCGTGACCGCCTGGGGATTCAACGAGCAGTACGATCGCAATGCTTTTGAGTCGGACTTGGATGGCACACAACTTAACGTGGCTTACATTTTCAACCGCGACACCATGGAGCAAACCCAGATCAGTCAGGAATTTCAGTTTACCGGTGATATCTGGGACGGGCGTGCGCAGTGGCAGGCCGGTGCATTCGCATTGATCACCAAATCCGGCAAAGGCACGGTGGAAACGCTGTCCGGTGTCGGCGGCATCCTCGGCGTCAAAGTGGCGGATACGCAGGGCATAGATTCTCCCGGTGGAGGTGGCATTGGGCCTATCTCCGCGGCCGATCTGGCGACAGCATCGGCGGCGAGCGGTGTCAGCGGCGAGCAGGTGGTCGTCGTTAACGTTATTTTCGGGCACAGCCCGACGGTCAATTCGGAAACCTATGCGGCCTACAACCAGTGGACCTTTGATCTGAGCGAGCGCTGGGAGCTCACTGCAGGGGCGCGGTATAGCGTCGAGTTTAAAGAAGCGGGCTCGCTTGACCGTGTCCGGGGCTTAGCACCGCAGGACATTCCGGATACCACCCCAGCGGGTGTTTACGACCCCAATACAAATTTGTACATCACCGATCTGGAAACCTTCAAAACACTACCCGAGCGCTGGGGTAATCCGATTCCCAGTGCGCCGGAAGGCTTTGAGTTCTTTGACCGGGTCAGGTTCAGTCAGGTCACGCCGATGGTTTCTTCGTCCTGGATGTTTGAAGAGGGGGAGCTGGCAGAGTTTGTCGATAACGCGATGATCTATGCCACCGTGGCCGCCGGATTTAAAGGCGGTGGCTTGCGGCCAAACGCGACCGGGGTCGTGCCTTTTGACCCTGAAGAAATGGTGAACTACGAGTTCGGCATGAAGACCGACCTGTTTGACCGCACACTGCGCGTTAACTGGAATATCTTCTTTATGGATTACACCAACAAGCAGGTTCTTATTGCCAGGCCGGTTCCCGATGAGGTTGATATCGATCAGGTGCTCACCAATATCGATGCGGTGACGCTAACCGGGACTGAATGGGAAGTGTTCTGGGCACCGGTGGCGGGGCTGGATATCAATTTTGGTTTCAGTTACGTGGATGATGAGATCAGTGAGTTTAACGATACCGCACTACAAGGCGGATCACTGGTGACAATAGATCGTTCCGATGAGCGCTCGTACAACACGCGGACGACTTCCGCGAATATGGGTATCCAGTACGAGTGGGCAACTGATCGTTTCGGTACATTCAGCGCGCGCTTAGATGCATCTTACAAAAGCGATCTGTACTGGGGGCTGGACTCACCGACCTGGAAAAATCGTCAGGCGCGTGACTTCGCGACCACACCGGCACAAACGTTATTCGGTGCCCGCTTCAATTGGTTTATCAGTGATCGTTATAAGTTAACGGTGTGGGCAAAGAACCTGACCAACGAGGAGTATCAGGCCAATGGCATCGGCAACGCCGGTAGCTTTGCCAACATCACCACGATAACCGCGCCACCGCGCACTTTGGGAATGGATTTCAGTGCGGATTTTCTTTAAGACGCACAACAACCTGACGGCAATTATTATCTGGCGTGATTTGTTCGCTGGTAATCCCGAACAATGTCAGCAGCCTGCTCAATTAACGCCTGCCTAGCCTCGCGGCTCCCCCAGGCGTTATGTGGCGTCACAATCAGGTTCGGGTGCGTGTACACCAGCAGCGGATGATCTGCTTGTGGCGGTTCCGGCTGGACGACATCAATACCCGCACCACCAATCGCAGCGCTCCCCAGCGCTGCCACCAAATCCTTATCGTTTATTAATCCGCCGCGTGCCGTGTTGATCAGAATCGCTGTCGGCTTCATCAACGCCAGCGTGTTCTTATTAATTAGCTCGGCGTTATCGTCGGTTAGAGGGCAATGCAGGCTGACCACATCGGCGGTTTTTAGCAAGTTTTCGAGATCGGTTCGCGGGTAGGGCCCGTCATTGCTGCGCGTTGAGTGCAGGGCAATGATCTCCATGCCCAGTGCGCTGCAGGCATCCGCCAGCCCGCGTCCCGAGGCGCCCATGCCGATAATGCCCAGCGTTTTGCCGCGCAGGCGCTGAATCGGCGGGTCCAGCAGGCAGAACTGTTTGCTGCGGCTCCAGTCGCCGCGTTGTACGGCATCGCGGTAGGGAATCAGCTTGCGCATCAGCGCCAGTATCAGCATCAGGCTGTGTTCCACCAGTTCGGTGGTGGCGTAGTCGCGGATATTGCACACCGCCACATTGGCCGCGCGGGCGGCGTCGTGGTCGATATTGTTGGTACCGGTGGCGAGGACCACCACCAGTTTCAGGTCGGGGTTGCCGGCGAAGTGTTCGGCGTTGAGCCGGCACTTGTTGGTGAAGACCACTTCACAGCCTTTGATGCGGGTTGCCGTGTCTTCGGCTGCGGTGAAGTCGTGGATATCACACTGCGTGAACAGGGCGGGGAGCTCGTCCCAATCCAGATCGTCGGGGTGAAAGCTGCCTGCGTCCAGCAGGACAGCTTTGCTCACCGGCTGTCGCTCATCAGCACAGTGTCCGGTCTTGCTATCAAGCCGCTCCTGTTCAGAGCGACTGAATCAGTACCATCAGGCTTTTGCCGGCAATGCCCAGTACCAGAATGATGGTGGCCAGATAGCCGATACCGAAGCCGGCGCTGCGCTTCTCGGCTGCCTGGGTGTAGCCACGTGCGTAGAGGATGCGGCCGACGAAAAACACCATGCCCAGTATTGCGGCGTACAGTCCGCTGATCATTACGGCAAAGAACCACATTGCCGGTATCACGATGATGAGCTGTTCCAGCGTGTTCATCTGCACCCGGTAGTAGCGCTCAAATTCCGGGTTGCCGGTAGTCGCCGGGGCGGAGACCTTGCAGCGGGCGCGGGCCATGCCGACCATCATGCCGAAGGCAAGGTATTGAAGTAGCAGCAGTGAAACGACGAATCCGACGAGGGCAGTGTGATCCATGGAGTTTTCCTTATTGGTGGGCAAAGCCGGCATGGTACTGCCAATACTGCGCTCTGACGAGGTGCCGGCCTGTAATGTGCTTGTTTGGACCGGAATCCGCTTTGTTTTTGCGTTAGACCGGCTACAATCCCCTGCCTCCCTTGTTACGGTTTTTCTAGCTCTATGTTCAATGCGTTACTTGTTCAAAAATCAATCAGCGGCGTCAGCCCGGCCATCAAAGAGGTCGAAGAGTCCGAATTACCGGAGGGCGATGTGCTGGTCAATGTTGAGTATTCCAGCTTCAATTACAAAGACGGGCTCGCGCTCACCGGTGCCAGCGGCGTGGTGCGCAGTTACCCCATGGTGCCGGGCATCGATCTGGCGGGCACGGTGGCAGAGAGCAACAGTCCGGAATGGACCACCGGCGACAAATGTTTTCTCAACGGCTGGGGCGTCGGTGAGGGCCGCTGGGGCGGTTTTGCCCAGAAGGCGCGTGTAAAAAGCGACCAGTTGCAGTCGGTACCGAAAAAGTTCTCCACCCGCGATTGTATGGCGATCGGCACTGCCGGCTACACGGCTATGCTGTGTGTGATGGCTTTGCAGGAACAGAACGTAAAGCCGGAAGACGGTGAAATTCTGGTCACCGGCGCCAGTGGCGGCGTTGGCAGTATTGCTATCGCACTGCTCGCCAAAGCCGGTTATACCGTTGTCGCCGCTACCGGCAGCAAGGATGCAGCGCAGTACCTGACCGATTTGGGCGCGGCGGAAGTTATTCCCCGTACGGAATTAACCGAGCCGGGTAAACCTTTGCAGAAGGAGCGCTGGGCCGGTGTGGTTGATACGCTCGGTAGCCACACGCTGGTCAATGCCTGCGCGACCACTAAATACGGAGGTTGCGTCACGGCCTGCGGTCTCGCACAGGGGATGGATTTTCCGGGCACCGTCGCGCCGTTTATTCTGCGCAGCGTTAAACTGGTCGGCGTTGATAGTGTGTACGCACCTATGGCGCTGCGCGAAAAAGCCTGGGCGCGGCTTGCGAAAGAGCTGGATATTAAAAAGCTGGACTCGGTGATTCAGGAAGTACCGCTGAGTAATGTGGCGCCGGTCGCGCGGCGGATACTCACGGGTCAGATCCGCGGCCGCATCGTAGTGAATACCAACGCATAATGAACCTGGTCTTTGTTCACGGCTGGAGCGTCGTCAACACCAACACCTATGGTGATTTGCCGAAGAAGCTGACTGCACATGTGGTGGGCAAAAAGCTCAAGCTCAATATCCGCCATATCTATCTGGGGCAGTACGTTAGTTTCAACGATGAAGTGACCCTCAGCGATGTGGCCCGCGCGTTCGATCATGCGTTGCGCGAAGAGCTGCCCGACGGAAACGGGATTGCGGATTTCTCCTGTATCTCTCACTCAACAGGCGGTCCGGTGGTGCGGCAATGGCTGGAAGAATTTCAGCCCTCGAGCCGCTGGCGCTGCCCGCTGAAGCATTCGATCATGCTGGCGCCGGCCACTCACGGCGCGCCGCTGGCGGTGATTGGCAAGCAGCGGCTCGGCCGGATCAAAGCGTGGTTTGAAGGTGTCGAACCGGGGCAGAGTATTCTCGAGTGGCTGTCTTTGGGGAGTGACGGCCAGTGGCAACTTAACGGTTCACATTTTAAGCGCGGCAATATGAACCGTCCCTACGAGTTCGTGTTGACTGGCGCCGCCCGCGATCCGAAATTGTATGACTTTATGAATTCGTATCTGGACGAGCCCGGCTCGGACGGTATCGTGCGCGTTGCCGGCGCCAATATGAACGGCCGGCTGATCGAGCTGACGCAGACGAGCGCTGCGGTAAAAGGCCGCGGCCGGCCGAAAGAGGCCCGTACGCTGGAGCTGACTAAAACGCATATTGCCGATGAAACTCCGCTGTGTGTGCTGCCAGAGTACAGCCACAGCGGTACCAGCAGGGGCATTATGGCGAGTAAGGCCCGTGGCGAAGCGGGTCTGGCGGCGGTGGTGACCGAAGTAATGGCCTGCCTGGATGTGTCCAGTAAGCGGCAGTACGACAGACGATTCGAACTCTGTGAAGCGCAAACAAACCGGGTGCAAGCGGCGCAATCCGCGGAGCCGCGTTATTGTCAGATCGTGATCAGTATCCGCGATGATCAGGGCCACCAATTCGATCCCGGCGATTATGATTTTCTGCTATTGAGCGGGCCACAATATGAGCCTGATAAGTTACCGGGCGGATTCTTCAGGGACCGGCAGATGAACTGCGGCACCGGCCGGCTGGTGTTCTATCTCAACTATGATGCGCTGGCGCGGGTGCATAATATTAAGCTGGGACTGCGGGTGATACCGCGGCCCGCCGACGGTTTTGCCTATTACCGCCCCGCCGAGTTTCATTCCGGTAAGCGGCCGCTGACGGATTTTCTGCGGCCGAACGAGACGAGCTATTTCGATATCAAGTTGACCCGCGAAGTTGACCACAACCTGTTTCGTCTCCGCGGGGCCGACCAGCCCGCGGGCAGTTTTAAAGGCACCAAGCCGGCGCGGACAAGTGTCGATTAATCAGCGTTACACCAATTTTGAAAAAAAAGGATAGGGCA
>JBFJYC010000122.1:0-9418 GCA_041622815.1 Spongiibacteraceae bacterium
ATCGTCCCGCGCGGCAGATTATTCTCGACGCGGTAGCGAATGGCGACCTGACGCCGGGGCAGACCGTGGTGGAGATGACCAGTGGCAATATGGGTACCGGTCTGGCGATCGTCTGCCGCGCACTCGGTTATCCCTTTGTCGCGGTGATGTCGAGGGGTAACACCATCGAGCGTGTCCGCATGATGCAGGCACTGGGTGCCGAGGTGGTGCTGGTAGATCAGTTGCCGGATTCGATACCGCAGCAGGTCACCGGTGCCGATCTGGAGTTGGTTGATGCCATGGCGCAAACCGTGACCGAACAGCGCGACGGCTTCCGCGCCGACCAGTTCATGCGCGACGCGAGCTGGCGTGCCCACTATCTGACCACCGGGCCGGAGTTCTGGTCACAGTCCGGCGGGTCAATTGATGCCTTTTGTGATTTCGCCGGTTCCGGCGGCACCTATGCCGGCTGTACCCGTTACTTCAAAGAACAGCGCGCCGATCTGCGCTGCTATGTGATCGAGCCGCTGGGTGCTGAGGTTTTGGCAGGCAAGCCGGTCAGCAACGATGATCATCCGATTCAGGGCGGCGGCTATGCGATAGCTGATTTGAATCTGATGGAGGGTGTACAGGTGGATGGCTACTTAAACGTAACGGCTGAGGCCGCGATTGATTGCACCCGCAGGCTGGCAGCGGAAGAGGGCATTTTTGCCGGCTACTCCTCGGGTGCCAATCTGGCGGCGGCACTGCAGTTGCTGGCCGGGCCGGAGGCGGGTAAGACCGTCGCCATTGTCATGTGCGACTCGGGGCTCAAGTATCTGAGCACTGACTTGTGGCCGTAACAGATCGCTCAGAGAGCCAGCGTATGAATTCGATTATTGAAATAGCAGATGCGGTACGGCGCGGTGAATTGCTCGCCGTCGATGTGGTCGCGGAATCGTTGCGCCGGATCGAGGTGCACAACCCGGCGGTGAATGCCTTTGTCTACGTCGGTGCCGATCTGGCGATGCAGCAGGCGGAGGAAATTGATGCGGCGGTGGCGCGGGGTGAAGACCCGGGACCGCTCGCCGGGGTGCCCTTCGGCGTAAAGGATTTGCGAGAGGCGGTGAAGGGTATGCCCTGCACCCAAGGCTCTTTGTTTCATATCGACGATGCGCCGGCGACCTCGGATACGGTCCACGTCGCGCGGTTGCGCGCCGCCGGTGCGATACCGCTGGGCATGGTGGCCTCCGCCGAATTTGGTATGGATGGCGTGACCCATACGCTGGCCCACGGTACCACCAGAAACCCATGGAATCTGGAACGTACCTCTTCCGGCAGCAGCGGCGGTTCCTCGGCGGCGGTGGCGGCGGGCATGGTGCCGTTTTGCACCGCCAGCGATGGCGGCGGTTCCACCCGCTGCCCCGCGGGTTATACCGGCACCGTCGGTTTAAAACCCAGTCAGGGGCGGATACCCCGGCGCGACGGTTTTAATGACCGCGCCTGTCCCGGCGCGATTACTACCACGGTCACCGATACCGCGCGCTATCTCGATGTGGTTGCCGGTCCGGACGACGGCGATCGTATGAGTTTGCCGGCACCGGACTGCCGCTATGAGACCGCGGTGGAATCGCTGGATGTCGGCGGGCTGAAAGCGGTGTACTCCACCGACCTGGGATTTGCGCCGGTCGATCCGGAAGTGGCGGCGATTACCCGCGCGGCGGCAGCACGTTTGATCGCAGCGGCGGCATTGGTCGAACTCGACCAGCCGGCCCACTTCACCAATATCTATATGGACGCCAATATGGCGATGACCCGCATGTTCGCGAGCATGCTGGAGCTGCGCGGTATTTTGCCGGACCAGGTCGACAAGCTCAGCCCCGGTCCGCGCTGGTTTGTTAAAAATTCGATGGCCTTTACCCAGACGCAGGTGTTTGAAGCCGCTGAAAAAGAAAAACAACTCGAGCAGGAACTGGCGGCATTTTTCGCCGATGCTGATATTTTACTCTGCCCCTGCCATGCCGTGCCGGCGTATGCCGCCGAAGGGCCGTTGCCGGAACTGATTGACGGCCGCGATGCCAGTCAGACCCACGCCGAGCCCTTTACCATGCTCGCCAATGTTGGCTGGAACCCGTCGATTTCAGTGCCCGCTGGTATGACGGCTGACGGATTACCGGTGGGTTTACTGATTACTGTGCGGCGTCATCGCGATGATATTGCACTGCGACTCGCGCGCATTCTGGAACAGGCGGCACCGTGGCCGCTGACCGCTCCTTTAACTCAGTGAAGGTTGGATAATTTATGGCTAATTTAGACGGGCGTGTGGCATTGGTTTACGGCGCCGGTTCCTGCGGCGAAGGCTGGGGTAATGGCAAGGCGTCGGCGGTGGCCTATGCCCGCGCGGGTGCGCAGGTTGTGTGTGTTGATATCGATTTGGCGGCAGCGGAACAGACCGCAGCAATCATTCGCGAAGAGGGCGGCGCGGCGCTGGCGCTGGCAGCCAACGTTGCCGACGCTGAACAGGTGAAGGCTTCGGTCGACGCGACCATGGCGGAATTCGGGCGTATCGATATTTTGCACAATAACGTCGGCATCTGTCGCGCCGGCGGTCCGGTGGATCTCAGCGAAGCGGACTGGGATTTGAGCATGGACTGCAATGTGAAAAGCGTATTCCTCGCCTGCAAATATGTATTGCCGGTGATGCAGGCGCAGCGCAGCGGTGTGATCACCAATATCTCCTCGATACTGAGCGTGCGCATCTCGCAGTACGACGAGATCGCCTACTACGCGTCCAAGGCGGCGGTTGATCATTTCACCCGTGGCGTTGCGGTGAAGTACGCGGCGGAGGGTATTCGCTGCAATGTGATTCAGCCGGGCCTGATGCACACGCCGTTGTTGTACGCGAACGAAGAGGTAGTGGTTAAAAGTCATGGCAGCGTCGATCAGATGGTCGCCGATCGCGATGCGATGAGTCCCACCGGTAAGATGGGTTCGGCCTGGGATATCGCCAATGCGGCGGTGTTTCTCGCCAGCGATGAGGCGGCCTATATCAACGGTGTGCAGTTGCCTGTTGATGGCGGCTTGATTTGCAAGCAAGCGTAACGGCGCGGAGTAAGTGATGACGCAATGGAATATTTCTGATGCCGCCGCACAGCTGCACAGCGACGCGCTGGTGTGGGATATGGTGTACCCCATCGAGCCGTGGTGCGGTAACGACTACGACAAGTTGGCGCGTTATCACGCAGCGGGTTTCGATCATGTATCGCTGTGTCTGGCGGGCGACAACCACAACATCGGCGAGGCGGTGCAGCGCATTGCGGCGGCGCGCACTGAAGTACTGGCGCAAACTGACAGGTATATGTTTGCCCGATCGGTCGATGATATCCGTGCGGCAAAAGCCGTCGGTAAACTTGCGCTCACGTTTCATCTGGAAGGCACACGCTGCTTTGAGCGCAATCTCGATATGGTGGAAAGCTTTAAAGCCCTCGGTGTGCAGCATGCGCTGCTGGCATTTAATCAGACCAATTCGGCGGGGGGTGGCTGTGCGGAACAGACCGACGGCGGGCTCACCAACTTCGGCGGACTGTTGGTCGCCGAGATGGAGCGCGTCGGCATGATGGTCGACTTATCCCATACCGGCAGACGCACCTCGCTGGATGCAATGGCGATGGCGACCCGGCCGATGATTTTCAGTCATTCAGTGGTCGATAGCGTACATAGCCACTTCCGCAATCTTACCGATGAGCAAATAGTCGCCTGCGCGGGCACTGGCGGTGTTATCGGCATGTCCGGCTCCAGCGGTTACCTTGGCGATGCCGCTGCCGGCAATGAGGCGCTGTTCCGGCATATCGACTACATCGCTGAAAAAGTCGGGCCCAAGCATATCGGTCTAGGGCTGGATCTGGTGTTCGACGCCGACGCGTTAAATGCCTGGATTCGTACCCGCCCCGATGAATGGCCGGGCACCGATAGCCCCGACTGGCCCGGATTCAGTTATGCGGTGCCGGAACAGATGCCTGCGCTGACTGAAATGATGCTGAACAGCGGTTATTCGGCAGCGGATGTGCGCGGGATTTTGGGCGAGAACTGGGCACGGGTTTGTTGCGAAGGCTGGCTCGCGCAATCTATTGCGGGTTCGGCTTAAACAAATTATTGGAGCTGACGGTCACCTTAGAATCTTCGCCATGGCCTTTCCCTTCGCCAACTCGTCAATTAGCTTGTCCAGATACCGTATGTTTCGCATAAGCGGGTCTTCGACATCCTCCACTCGAACACCACAAACCACCCCCTTGATCAGTGAGACGTTCGGATTGAGCGCGGGTGCCTGATCGAAGAATGTTTCAAAGTCGCATTGTTGCCTGATCTGCTTCTCCAGTGCCGGCTTGGTGTAACCGGTAAGCCAGCAGATAATCTCGTCTATTTCAGCCTTTGTGCGGCCTTTGCGCTCCGCCTTTTGGACATACATTGGGTACACCTTGGAGAATTCCATAGTGAAGATGCGGTGTTTTGCGGTCATTATTCCTCCGCCTCAGGCGTGCTTAGCCTAATAGTTTACTCAGCTTCGCAAGCAGTACACGCACCTGACAAACTGGTATCTTCGCGGATCACAGATGGATTTTGACATAGACCTGCCCGTATCCCTGTATGAAGAATAAAGAAGTCAGAGTTTCCCTCGATGACATGGTGACCGCTGATGGCGCGGACACCATGTCGAAAATTCCCGGACACGCGGGCGATTATGTACAGCAAGTCGGGCCCCCGGGCCGCGACATCAAGCAAAACTATTCCGGTTCGCTGGCGATCAGCGATGACTTTCTCCTTATACGTAGCCATATAACGCCGGCACCCGCGCCGGCGCCCCGGTTTTCCTTTGATGCGGAAGGCTGGCTTGGATTGAGGGTCAGATTAAAAGGTACGCTCATCGAGGTGCTGGGGCAGCGGCAGGAATCGGCGGTAGCACCCAATGCGAGCTTTATTAATTATGGTAGCGCAGGTGAATACAGCTGGCAGCCGGCGAGCGGCGGCGAGAATCAAGGTATCACTTTGTTGTTCAGGCGTAGTTTTGTCGTATCAAAACTCGGAGAAAACAGCGGGCTTCTGTCGCTGCTCGACAATGCCGCGAGCTCGAGTGCGCCAATGAGTCAGCGGCATTGGCTGCAGATTGATTGCTCACAAACGCTACAACGGACCGCAAATAAACTGTTCGCTTTGAATAATGACGATGCACTGTTTGCATTGCGGTCGGAACAGCTGGCTTTGGAGTTGTTCGCCGGCGCGGTACAGCAGATTTATGCCAGTGATTACAAGCCGCAAACAGATCTGGCGGCTAACACAAAAACCCGGCATCGCATGGAGCGCGCACGCGCTTTGATCGACCGCGATTTGGCCGCTGCGCCCGGGCTTGCGCAATTGTCCCAGGCGCTGGAAATCAGCGAGCGTACCTTGAGCAGCGAATTCCGCCAGGTGAGCGGACAGTCGGTAAAGGAATATATCCAGGCGCGCCGCATGGAGCAGGCGATGCAACTGCTGGCTGACGGCAAGCCGGTGGGCTGGGTGGCGAATGCGGTGGGGTATCAGGATCAGGGCGGATTTACCAAGGTGTTCAAGCGCTACTTCGGGGTGCTGCCGCGGCAGGTGGTGGCCAGCGCGCAGGGTTAGCGACCGTCCCATTGCCGGTTTGACCGAAATTGGCTGCTGAAAATAACTAACTCATGAAGTATGAATCATGTAGCTTAATCGCGGGATAATTACTGAATCGCGAGCGCAATATGGATAGAAGAACGTTTCTTGGCGGCGTCGCCGCCACTTCAGCCGCCGGGCTGGCCGGTTTCTCCGGACGGGCGCAGGCGGTGTCGATTCCCCATGTCTCCATTCAATCCCGCCTGGCACGCGCCGCGCAGTTCGGCCCCAAGCAGGCCGTGCGCGGGCGTAACGGGGTCGCGGTCACCACCCATCCGCTCGCCACGCAGGCGGCGATCGATGTGTTGAAAGAGGGCGGTAATGCGGCCGATGCGGCGACGACCGCGGCGTTGACCCAGTGTGTGGTTGAACCACATATGACTACATTGACCGGCGTGTTCTCCATTCTTTATTACGACGCCAAGACCGGCAAAACCCGTTACATGAACGCCAGCAACAATGCGCCCAAGGCGTTGCCGCTGAAAAACAAAGACCTCAGCAATATGCGGGAAATGGCAAAAGACGGACGCATGGTCACCGTTCCCGGGTTTTGGGCTGGCGTGGAAGCCACCCTCGACAAGCTCGGCAGTGGCAAGGTCGACCGCAAGCGGGCATTGGCGCCCGCTATTCATTACGCGCGCAACGGTTTCGAGATTCACCCGTTCCTGTGGGGAGAAATTTTCTACAACCTCGACGCCATCGGTGGCAATCCGCAGTCGCGTGAAATCTATATGCCGGGCAACGTCGTGGTTAAGCCCGGCGACATGCTCTACCAGCACCGCTCAGCTGATCTTATGGAACGATTGGCCGAGGAAGGCAGCGATTACTTCTATCATGGTGACCTTCCGCGCCGGTTCAGCAAGATCGTGCAGGATGCCGGAGGTTGGGTAACCCCGGAGGACTTTGCCGCCTACAAAGTGCGCTGGGATGAACCCGTGCAGGGCACCTACCGCGATTTCGGTTTGATTGGTGCCCCGGCACCGGATTTCGGCGGCGTCAATTTCATAGAGATTATGAATCTGATTGAGATGATGGACCTGCAGAAGATGGGGCCGGCATGGGAGTCGAAGGACACCGCGCTGAAGATGTTGCAGGCGATCTCGTTGCCGACCGTCGAGAATGTGCTCGGCAGGTACCGGGGTGACCTGGCGCCGACCCGTAAACTGATTTCTAAGAAATACGCCGAAAAACGCTTCAGCAAGCTGAAAGGCAAGCCCGTCAGTCTCGCCGAATTGATGAATCTGTCCGCACCGCCACCCGGATCAAATCACCTGACGGTGACAGATGCAGCGGGCAATGTGGCAACGGTATTGCACTCCTGCATGTCGATGCCGCTCAGTAACCGCCTTTTTATCGACGGCATCTGGATCTGTGCGGCTGGCGTGCATTACGGCTCGGGGCTACCAAAGCCCGGTGAGCGCATCAATGCACGTATTCTGCCCCATATGTTCACGCTCCATGGCAAGCCGGTATTGGCGGGTGGTTCGCCTTCGGTATCGCTGATGGAGAACATGGTGCAGAACAGTACCAATATTCTCGATTTTGGTTTGTCGATTGAAGAGGCGGTGAATAAACCGCGTTTCGGCGGTGGATCGCTCGGCATGGCAGGGGCGATGTTGTGGGAAGCGGATATGCCGGAGAAAGCGGCGGAACGTATTCGCGCAACCGGCGTAAAACTGGATGTGGTGAACCCGTGGAACTGGAGTCACGGTTCCTACGATTCGATTGCGATCGACGGCAACGGTGTGGCGCATGCCTGCGGCGATCCGCGCCGCACAGCAATGGCAATGGCGGTTTAGCAGTGGGATATATGAATAACTCTGGAAGGAAACTATTTGGACGTGGCGGATTGAATTCGGCCCTGCGGTATTTTTTGGTTTTCACCCTGCCGCTATCAGCGTCGGCGCAGCAGGCGACGGAGGAGGAAACCTCCAATTCGCGTCAGCTTGAGGAAGTTATTGTTTCGGCGACAAAACGCGACAAGTCGGTGCGGGATATTCCCATCAGCATTGACGCGTTTTCGGGCGAAGATCTTATGCAAATCGGTGCGGTAAGTATTCAGGACATCGTCAAATACTCACCGGGGGTCATCGTATCCGGTGACAATATCACCATCCGCGGGTTGGCGAATGCCGGTGGTTTGTATACCCGTACGGTGGGTAGATTCTACGACGGTGTATCGCTGATCAATCCTTCCATCGTCGGTGTGCAACCACAGTTTGATCCATACGACGTAGCCAGTGTGGAAATTCTAAAGGGTCCCCAGGGCACGCTGTTTGGCGGGTCGGCGTTAACCGGCGCGCTGCGCTATGTGCCCACGGCGCCCAATTTGGAAGAAGGTCTCGCGGCGTCGCTCTCTTATACCGAAAGTAAGATCAAAGCCAGCGATGATCGTGGCCGCGACGTTCGCGGCATGATCAATATTCCACTTTGGGAGCGTGTTGGCTTGCGCTATGTGCGCGTGGAGAGCGATACCGCCGGTTGGGTCGACGATACCCACTTTAACCTGAAGGATTACAACTCTGGTGATGCACAGCTTGATCGTGCGCTGTTGCTGTTTCGGGTAACTGAAAATCTTGATATTCAGTTTTCCTGGCTCGATCAGACTTCATCCTACGATGGCAACATATTCAGCAATACCGAAGTGGAGGATGATAATCCGCAGCGCAGCACCCGCCGGCAGGAGGAAACCGGTGAATTCGCGACGAAAATTAAAGGCTTTAAAATCAGCTGGGCCTGGGGCGATATCCTGGATATCGTGCTCGACGTCAACGAATTGGAAAAGGCATCGCGGCTGGAGCAGGGACTGGAGACCTATCTCGGCGCGGAGGATACCGACGCGCGCTTGCCCGCAATCAATAACTTTACCACCGAGCAACCTTCCTACGAATTGCGCTTTGTTTCCAACCAGTTGAGCGGTGGCTGGTGGCCGGTCCGCGACTGGGAATATACCTTTGGCTTCTTCGTGATGGAGTCGGATCAGGAATACACCGGCCCGTTGCAGGCAACGATCGAATTGTTCAGCAGCTTCCCCGGCGCCGGCGACTCCTTATTTTTGAACAGTACTCAAGGCGGCACCAATACCAAGGTCACCGCGCTCGCCGAAGAAGAAGCCTTCTTCTTCGATGTGACCCGCACATTTTTCGAGAAGCTGGAGGTTAACCTGGGCGGTCGTTACTTTTAACAGATTAACGACGGCAAGATCTTTTCCAATCAATCGGTAACACTGCCCGGGATTGGCGAAATTATCGCACCCAGCAGAAACGGTGATGCCCCGGCAATTGAGCGCCTGATCAAGGAAACCGGCTTTAATCCGAAAGTGGCACTGACCTGGCACTTCACCGAAGACTTGCGCGTGGTTGCCAGTGTAGCCGACGGTTTTCGTTTCGGCGGTGTTAATACCATCAATGAGCTTACCAACGGCATTAGCGGCCAGCCTTTTTTCTTTGAATCGGATTCGGTGCGTAACTATGAGCTTGGCGTGAGATCCACCTGGTGGGATCGACGGATGACTGCTGACTTTACGGCATTCTATATCGAGTGGGACAACACCCAGGTACAGACACAGTGGAACAGCACATTTCAGGCGGTGGACAACGTCGGTGGGGTGCTGGTGCGCGGCGCGGAGTTGGCCTTCCAGGCAGTTCTGCCATGGAATTTAACGGGCACCTTAAATGCGTCCTATGTTGATTCCCATACCACCGAATTTTTCGAATCCGATGGGGAAGGAGCTGTTGAGGTAGGGGAGACGCTGCCTAACGCACCCATGTGGACGGGTGCG
>JBFJYC010000123.1:0-9400 GCA_041622815.1 Spongiibacteraceae bacterium
AGGTGCACCGGCTTGCGGATCTCCGGGGGAGTCGCGCCCGGAGCCTGCGTATTCGGCTGGATGAGGGCGGCGCCGATACAGCGTTTCCGGGGCAACTGAAACAGATCCTACAGGGCGCCCGGGACGGCTCGGTAGAAGTTGTCGTTGACTACACCCGCGCGGATTGTAAGGCGCGGATTCAGCTCGGGGAGCAATGGCGTGTGCACCCGAGCGATAATTTGCTGAATCGATTGCGGCAGGAGCTTGGCAGTGACCAAGTGTCGCTGGAATACCGCTGAAACAACGTTGAAATCCGCTTCCGGGTTATGGGTCTTTCGGATAGATCAAGTATACTTCCGGCGCTGAGTTTACTTTTGGACAACTGTTGACAATGAATCCGAATTACCTGGACTTTGAACAGCCGATCGCTGATCTTGAAGCGAAAATAGAAGGCCTGCAGTCCGTCGGAAACGATAACGACATCAATATTACCGAGGAGATCGGCAAGCTCCGCGAGAAGAATATTCGTCTCACGGAGAAGATTTTCACCGATCTCAGCGCCTGGGATATCGTCAAGGTTGCGCGCCATCCGATGCGCCCGTATACGCTCGATTATATTCCGCGCATTTTCACCGATTTCGAAGAGCTGCACGGCGACCGCCATTTTGGTGACGATAAGGCTATTGTCGGCGGTATTGCCCGTATCGATGACCGGCCGGTGATGGTGATCGGGCAGGAAAAGGGCCGTGGCGTGCAGGAAAAAGTGCGGCGCAACTTTGGTATGCCTAAGCCGGAAGGTTACCGTAAGGCATTGCGTCTGATGGAAATGGCCGAGCGTTTTAAGATGCCGGTGGTGACACTGATTGATACTCCCGGTGCCTATCCGGGTATCGACAGTGAAGAGCGGGGCATTTCCGAAGCTATCGCACAGAATCTGGCGGTGATGTCGCGGCTGCGCACACCGATTGTCTGTATTGTGATCGGCGAGGGCTCCTCAGGTGGCGCCCTCGGTATCGGTGTCGGCGATCATCTGGCGATGCTGCAGTACTCAACCTATTTTGTGATTTCGCCGGAAGGTTGCGCCAATATTATCTGGAAAACCAGTGACCGGGCGCCGGATGCGGCTGAAGCGATGGGTGTCACCTCGACCAAGCTGCAGGAGCTCGGCATCGTCGATGAAACCATTAAAGAGCCGCTCGGCGGTGCCCATCGCAATGTCGATGAGATGGCGGCGGCGATCAAATCCCATATCAACGAGCAATTGGCGGCGCTGTGTCAGTTGCCGTTAGACGATCTTTTGGCGACACGTTATGCCCGCCTGATGTCCTACGGAAACCCCAAGTCTGCCGCGTAAAATACGCTGCCTGATGTGAGCTTTTCTGCTGCCCAGTTACATCCGCTCCTGCTGCCCTATCACCACCTGAATCGCTGGGTGGTGGGTTATTCCGGCGGTGTCGATTCTACGGCGCTGTTAGTCGTACTTCAGCAATATCTCGCTAGCCTTAAAACCGATACCAAGCCGGCGTTACTGGCGCTACATATCAACCACCAGCTACAGGATGCGGCACCGGACTGGGCCGGCCACTGCGCGGAATTTTGTGACGCCTCGGACATTTCGTTTCGCGCACTGACAGTGACCGTCGATGTCTCCGGACAGGGGCCGGAAGCAGCGGCACGCGAAGCCCGTTATTCTGCTTTTCACGAATTTCTGCAACCGGATGACGCGCTGTTATTGGCCCATCATCGTGACGATCAGGCCGAGACTTTGATGTTGAATCTGATGCGGGGCAGCGGCCATGACGGACTCGCGGGAATGCCCGGCAGCCGGCGGGTCGGTGCGGCCAGGCTGTTGCGGCCGCTGCTTGATGTCTCGCGGGCGGAACTGGTCGCCTTCGCCAGAGAACAGCAATTGCGGTGGATGGAGGACCCCACGAACAGCGATACAGCGTTTTCGAGGAATTTTGTCCGGCACAAGGTGTTGCCGTTGCTGCAAACCCGCTGGCCGCAGGCATCCGCGGCTCTGGCGCGCAGCGCCGATGTGCTCGGTCAGGAAGCGGCACTGTTGCAGGAGATCGCGACGCAGGACCTTGAGGCGGCCCCCGGGACGCATCGTGATGCGCTATCGATAAGCTATCTGCTCAGACTATCGCTGCCACGGCGCAGGAATTTGTTGCGCTATTGGTTGGGGCAATTCGGTTTGCGGCCGCGCCACTCGCAGTTGCGGGAGCTGGAAGCCGGAGTGATGGGTGCGGCAGAGGACGCCGCACCGGAGCTGAAGATTGCCGATCATATCCTGCGGCGGCACCGCGATACGCTGTTCTGCCTGCGCGAATTTCCGCAGCCGCAAGCCTTTGACTGGTTGCCGGCGCAGGCGTCATACATCGAAGGCTGGGGCACGCTGGTCGCGCAAGCTGCTGCACGCGGCGGCATCAAAGCTGCGCCGCGATACCGCGTGCAGTTTCGCGCCGGCGGCGAACGCGCGCAGCCGCTGGGAAGAATGCATTCGACCACATTGAAGAAACTGTTTCAGGCGCATGATGTGCCGGTCTGGGAGCGCGATATCTGGCCGCTGATCTACTGCGACGGCGAGTTGGCAGCGGTGCCGGGGCTGTTTATCTGTGAGGGCTATGAAGCGGCTGCGGGTCAGGACGGCTGGTATCTGAAGCGCGATCCGATAAACTGCGCGCCTCTCTGATTCCGCGGAATAAACACGCCTCCGATGTCGCTTACAGCTCTCTCTAATATTTGTGTTGTGCTGGTGGAAACTACCCACCCGGGTAATATCGGCGGTGTGGCGCGGGCCATGAAAAATATGGGTCTCAGCGACCTGCGACTGGTGAGCCCGAAGCGTTTCCCGCATGACGATGCGGTCTGGCGTGCCGCTTCAGCCGGTGAAATGCTCAATACCGCAACGGTGACCGAAACCTTGGCGGAAGCGGTTGCCGACTGCGGACTGGTCATCGGCAGCAGCGCCCGTGACCGCCGAATTCCCTGGCCTTTACTACCGCCGCGTCAATGTGCGGCACAGGCAGTGGCCGAGGCATCGACACATAAAGTTGCGCTGGTATTTGGCCGCGAGGACCGGGGTCTCACCAATGATGAACTGCGCGCCTGCAATCTGCATGTCTGTATCCCGTCTAATCCTGAGTACAGCTCTTTGAATCTGGCGATGGCGGTACAGGTCATCAGCTACGAATGCCGGGTTGCGGCGCTGGATAATAATGAGGACATCTCGGCAATGGCCGAGTGGGACCAACCGGTGGCGACCGCCGAGGCGATGCGGCAGTACTTCGTGCACCTGGAAGAAACGTTGGTGGAGATCGGTTTTTTGCAGCCGCGTGCGCCGAAACAGCTGATGACACGCCTGAAGCGGCTCTATCATCGGACCCGGCCTGACGAGATGGAAATGAATATTCTGCGGGGAATTCTTACCACCACCCAGCAACGGCTGCGAAAATTGGCAGCTGAGGCCGCGGGCACCCCGGATCAAGCGGAAAACGACTGATGCAGACGCCGGTTTATTTTGATTACGCAGCGACCACGCCGGTGGACCCGGTGGTGGCGCAGGCGATGACTGCATGCCTGACGCTGGACGGCACTTTCGGTAACCCCGCCTCCCGTTCGCATCTGTTCGGCTGGAAAGCAGAGGAGGCGGTGGAAAATGCGCGCCGCGATGTCGCCGACCTGATCGGCGCAGACCCCCGTGAAATTGTCTGGACATCCGGCGCCACCGAATCGGATAACCTGGCAATCAAAGGGGTTGTCGAGCACTTTCGCGCTGAGCATCCGGAGACTGTACCCCACATTATCAGTTCGGCTATCGAGCATAAGGCGGTGGTTGATACCTGCGAGTACCTCGCCGCTACGGGTGCAGAATTAACGATGTTGAAGCCGGGTGCGGACGGCCTGATTACAGTCGCGCAGGTCGCAGACGCGCTGCGCCCGAATACCGTTTTGGTGAGCCTGATGCACGTCAATAATGAGCTCGGCAATATCACTGATATCGCTGCTATCGCCGACTTATGCAGATCAAATAATATTATATATCATATAGATGCATCTCAAAGTGTAGGTAAAATAGAGATTGATTTGCGGGCTGTTGATGCGGACTTGCTGTCCCTGTCAGCACATAAATTCTACGGCCCGAAGGGCGCCGGCGCGCTGTTTGTGCGGCGCCGGGTGAGTACATCCATTGCCGCGCAAATGCACGGTGGCGGTCACGAACGGGGCTTGCGCTCCGGTACGCTGGCGACCCACCAGATTGTCGGTCTGGGCGCGGCAGCAGCGCGGGCGAGGCAGGTGCTGACAGATGATGCGCAACGACTGTCTGCGTTGCGGACGCGGTTGCTCGACGGCGTGATGAGCGACGGTGCGGCGCGGCTGAACAGCCACAGTGCTGAATGTGTGCCCGGCATCGTCAATATCTGTTTTCCCGGCGTCGACGGCGAAACCCTGCTGATCGCCCTAAATAAACTCGCCGTTTCCAGCGGTTCGGCCTGTACGTCTGCCAGTGTGGCGCCATCCTATGTGCTCGCCGCCCTCGGACTGAGCGATGCCGATGCGCTCAGTTCACTGCGCTTCAGCATGGGGCGCTATACCACGGAAGCCGAGGTGGATTTCGCGATCGCTGAGATCCGTCGCACACTGGCGCAATTGCAGGGCTGATAACCGGCTGCAAGCCACTGATTCTGTGTGATTTCCGGCGCCGATGTGCGTATAATTCGCGGCCTTTATTCTCCGGCAAATTCTTTTGTCGAAAGATTAACTTTGTCAGATAACCTACTGTTTAATGGAGCAAAACCTTATGGGTGTTGAACAAACCCTGTCGATCGTAAAACCCGATGCTGTCGCGAAGAATGTGATTGGTGAAATTTACAGCCGTTTTGAGAAGGCAGGTCTGAAGATCGCCGCCGCCAGGATGATGCAGTTGAGCCAGCAGCAGGCGGAAAATTTCTATGGTGAGCATCGCGGCCGGCCGTTCTTTCCGGCGCTGGTCGAGTTCATGACCTCGGGCCCGGTGATGGTTCAGGTACTCGAAGGCGAAGGTGCAATCGCATTGAACCGCGATCTGATGGGCGCGACCAATCCGGCAGAAGCCGCAGCGGGCACTATTCGCGCGGATTTTGCTAACTCCATCGATGCCAACGCGGTCCACGGCTCGGATTCTGCGGCGTCTGCAGCACGTGAAATTGCGTTTTTCTTCGCCAGCAACGAAATCAATAGCGCGGCCTGAGGTCTTAGTCCAATGACGGCACTCACCGCTTCCGTGGCAGACACGCCGCTCAGCAGCGCGGCTACCGGCAAGGTCAACTTGCTGGGCATGCCGCGTGCGCGGATGGAGAGCTATCTGGGTGAGTTGGGTGAAAAGCCGTTCCGGGCGCGCCAGATTCTGAAATGGATTCATCACTCGGGCCTCGACGATTTCTCGTTGATGACCGATCTGTCTAAGGACTTGCGTGCCAAGCTGGCAGAGCATTGCGAAATCCGTGCGCCGAAAATACTTAAGCAGCTAGACTCAAAAGACGGCACACGTAAATGGATTATCGACGTCGGCAATAATAATGCGGTCGAAACCGTGTTCATTCCGGACAACGCCCGCGGTACGCTCTGCGTGTCCTCGCAGGTGGGTTGCAGTCTCGACTGTAGTTTTTGTGCGACCGGCAAGCAGGGCTTTCAGCGTGATTTGTCCGCGGCCGAGATTATCGGTCAGGTTTGGCTGGCGATTAAGTCCTTTGACGCCTTCAAAACCACCCAGCCGCGGGTGGTGACCAATGTCGTGATGATGGGCATGGGCGAGCCGCTGCTCAATTTCGACAACGTGGTCGATGCGACCAATCTGATGCTCGACGATTTCGGCTACGGTATTTCCCGGCGGCGGGTCACCATCAGCACATCGGGAGTGGTGCCGGCACTGGACCGCCTCGGTGATGTATCCAATGTTTCGTTGGCGGTGTCACTGCACGCGCCCAACGATGCGTTGCGCAATCAATTGGTGCCGATTAACCGCAAGTATCCGATAGCCGAACTGCTGGCCGCCTGCCGTCGCTATATGGACAAACAGCCGGATACCCACCGTGTTACCACCATCGAATATACATTGATTGCCGGGGTCAATGACTCGCCGGAGCAGGCCCGTGAGCTAGCGATATTGCTGAAAGATTTTCCCTGCAAGATTAATCTGATTCCGTTTAATCCTTTTGATTTGGTGGACTACGAGCGCCCGGACAAGAATGCGATCGGCCGTTTTTGGCAGGTGATTGCCGATGCGGGCTATGTGGTCACGGTGCGGAGCACCCGTGGTGACGATATCGATGCGGCCTGCGGCCAATTAGCCGGTAATGTTGTGGACCGAACCCGTCGGCGGCAGCGACATGAAAACAGAATCGCGGCGGTGGAGCAGTTCGGATGAAACAATTGTGTACCCGGATTGCCGGCACGCTGCTACTGGTCCTGCTAAGTGGCTGTGTCACCGAAACGGTTGGCGGTCCGCAGGTGAACCGTGCCAAGGCGATCGAACAGAGCCAGAATCTTGCGCGCACCTATATCGGTCAGGGCAACTGGTCGGCAGCGAAGCGGCATCTGAAAAACGCACTGGAGCTGGGTAGTCGCTCCGCCGAAACTTATGAAGGGCTGGCGCTGGTTTTTCAGAATACCGGCGAGTTGGAACAGGCGGAAATTCACTATAAAAAAGCGCTGCGTATCGCCCGCAAAAACTCACGTATTCGCAATAACTACGCATCCTTTCTGTATCAGGAAAAGCGCTATCAGGAAGCGGCGGACGAGTTGGAGCGTGTCACCGCAGATTTGCTCTATGAAGAGCGCGCCAATGCATTTATGAGTCTGGGGCGCTGTTATCGTCAGTTGCAGCGCCTGCCGGATGCCGAAGAGGCGCTGCGCCGCGCCTATCTGCTGGATCGCAATTCCGGCGAGACGCTGCTTGAAGTCGCGGCGATTAAATTTCAGCTAAAAAAGTATGGTGAAGCACAACAGTTTTATAAACAGTTCCGGGATCGCAATAAAACCCAATCAGCATTCAGTTTGTGGCTGGGCATTCTCCTGGCGGAGAAGTATCAGGACCGCAATGCAATCTCCAGCTACGGGCTGGTGCTGAAAGATCGCTATCCGGATTCGCCGGAGTACCTGCAATACCTGCAACGTTATTCGGGGCGCGGGCGCTGATGCAATCGGTTGTTAACAGGAATGCCGCACCGGGATCAGTCCTGCGCGATGCGCGCATCGGCAAGGGGCTGAGTCAGGACACGGTTGCCGATGATCTGAATCTGCTCGTTTCGCAGGTTGAGGCACTGGAGAGCAACGATTACACCCGCTTCAACGCAGAAGTTTTTGTCCGCGGTTTTATTACCCGCTACGCATTATATTTAGAGCTGAACGAAGCGCTGTTACTCGATGATTGTGAGCATCTGTTCCGGCAGGCTGAAAAGCAGAAGCCGCCGCCACCGCAGCGTGTCAGGCGTGCGGCAGACGCGCATCTTCGGCTTGTTCTCATTCTATTAGCCACAACAGTTGTCTGGGGTATTGCCGTCGCTATCTGGGGCGGCGAGAGCGAAACTGCCGCAGCCGGTGCGGTGCATACGGAGCAGCCACAATGAAAATGGAATCGCCGATCAAGCGACGGGTATCGCGCCAGATTTCGATAGGCAATGTGCTGGTGGGCGGTGATGCGCCGATCTCAGTGCAAAGCATGACCAACACCGAGACCTGCGATGTCGACGCGACGGTTGCGCAGATCGAAAAGCTGCAGGCGGCTTGCGCAGATATTGTCCGTGTTTCGGTGCCGTCGATGGATGCGGCTGAGGCGTTCCGCAAGATCCGTGAGCGGGTAACCGTGCCACTGGTTGCGGACATTCATTTCGATCACAAAATTGCGCTGAAAGTGGCTGAATACGGAGTCGATTGTCTGCGTATCAATCCGGGTAATATCGGCCGCATCGATCGTGTCCGCGCAGTGATTGATGCTGCTAATGATCGCGGGATTCCGCTGCGGATCGGCGTCAACGCCGGATCGCTGGAAAAAGAACTGCAGCGTAAATACGGTGAGCCTACGCCGGATGCGTTGGTGGAGTCGGCAATGCGCCACGTCGATATACTCGATAAGCTCGATTTTCAGAATTTCAAACTCAGTGTTAAAGCTTCAGATGTGTTTATGGCGGTTGCTGCGTATCGCAAAATTGCCACGTTGATAGATCAGCCGCTGCATCTGGGCATCACCGAAGCCGGTGGCCTGCGCGGCGGCACGGTAAAGTCAGCGGTCGGGCTCGGCATGCTGTTGATGGATGGCATCGGCGATACCATCAGGGTGTCGCTCGCTGCCGATCCGGTCGAAGAGGTGAAAGTCGGCTACGAGATTCTGAAAAGTCTGAAACTGCGCAGCCGGGGGATTAACTTTATCGCCTGTCCGAGTTGCTCACGCCAAAACTTCGATGTCATTGCCACGATGAACGAGCTGGAAATGCGCTTGGAAGATGTCACCACGCCGCTGGATGTGGCGGTAATCGGTTGCATTGTAAATGGCCCGGGTGAAGCCAAAGGCGCTGATATCGGCCTGACCGGCGGCACACCTAACAATCTGGTGTATGTCGCGGGCAAGCCCGATCACAAGATTAAAAATGCCGAGCTGGTCGACGACCTCGAGCGCCTGATTCGTGACAAAGTCGCTGAACGCGATGCCGCTGAAGCGTCGCTTATTGCGCGTTCGGCCGGATAAGCCCGTGTCTGCCCTGCAATCGATTCGCGGTATGCCGGATATTTTACCGGCCGATATTCCCGCCTGGCATCACATCGAGTCTGTGATACGGCAGTTGGTGACGGCTTACAGCTATAGCGAGATTCGCTTTCCTATCGTCGAAAAAACCGAACTTTTCAGTCGCAGTGTCGGTGAGGCGACGGATATCGTCGCCAAGGAAATGTACAGTTTTGAGGACCGTAACGGCGACAGTATTACCCTGCGGCCCGAGGGCACGGCAGCTTGTGCCAGGGCATGTCAGCAGCACGGTCTGTTATTCAATCAGACCCAGCGTCTCTGGTATCTCGGTCCGATGTTTCGTCATGAGCGGCCACAAAAAGGCCGGCAACGGCAATTCCAGCAGTTTGGTGTTGAGGCTTTCGGCATGTCAGGTCCGGATATTGATGCCGAACTGATACTGATGACGGCCCGGTTATGGTCCATGCTGGGCGTGCAAAGTGCACTCAAACTCGAGCTCAATAATATCGGCAGCGCCGAAGAGCGCGCGGCTTACGGTGTGGAGCTGGTCAACTACCTGAATCAATTCAAGGACGAGCTCGATGCGGATAGCCGCGAGCGTTTGCTGAAAAATCCGCTGCGTATCCTCGATAGTAAAGATGAAGGTACCAAAGCGGTGTTGCAAAACGCGCCGCGCATGGATCAGTTTCTCGGCGTCGA
>JBFJYC010000124.1:0-9324 GCA_041622815.1 Spongiibacteraceae bacterium
CCGCTATCCGGGCTTAAGCGTGCGCCTGTCAGGTCAGCTGGCAGTGGATGCCACACTGATTGAAATCGCCGAGGGCGATAGCGTGCGCGTCGAATCGCTGATGTTTCTGTCGCTGTTGATACTGACCTGGCTATTGCTGCGCTCATTGGTGGCTATGGTTGCCAGCCTTGCAGTTATTCTGATTAGCACGATTTCGGCGACCGGCTTTATCGGTTACGTTTACGGTGACTTTAACGGCATCAACCTTTCCACACCCTATATCACCATGCTGATGGCGGTATTGGATTGCGTGCATATTCTTTCGGCTTATTTCAGCCGCCTCAATGCAGGTGATGATAAGCACACGGCGATGCGCACCAGTTTGATTAAGAATTTAGAAGCGCTGGTGATTACCACGATTACCACCGCGGTAGGTTTTTTGGCGATGAACTTTGCCGACTCGCCGCCTTTTCGTGAGTTCGGTACCGCCACCGCCTTTGGTGTAGTGATTGCGCTGGGCGTCGCGCTGACGATGTTGCCGGCCATTGTCTTGCTGCTGCCGGCGAAACCGGCAATGCAGCCGCCGGTGTCCGGGTTGGTGCGCTGGGTACAGCACAGCTTTGCAAGCAACTCGCAATACTATTTGCCGGCCGGATTAGTGGTAATAGCGGTGATGCTGCCGCTCGCCTTAAGCAACGAACCGGAAAATCATGCGCTGGATGCGTTTAAGAAAGATTCGCCGGTGCGCGTCGCCACAGAATTTCTGGATGAGCGTCTCGCCGGTTCGGATATTTTGGATTTTATGCTGAGTGCCGGTGCGCCGGGTGAGGTTGTCGCGCCTGAGTACTTGCGGTCGGTAGACCGTTTCGCACAGTGGTTGGATGCGCAGCCCGAGGTCGCCAAAGTCGCGGGGTTTCATAATATTGTAAAGCGGCTCAACCGTACCATGCATGGCGATGATCCGGCGTACTACAAAATTCCGGATGACCGTCGCGCGGTAGCGGAATATCTGTTGGTGTACGAGTCCAGCGTACCGGAAGAGCTCGATTTGCAGGACAGCATCAATATTGACAAGAGCGCGCTGCGAATCAATGCCATGCTGAACCGTATGAGCAGTCGCAAAATGCTGGCGTTCAATGACCGGGCGTTGGCTGAGCTGCGCCGCGCCCATCCGGAAATAAAAGCGGTGAGTGCGTCAAGTCCGACGCTGATGTTTGCCTACGTCGGCCAGAATAATATCTACAGCCTGCTCGAAGGCTGTTTTTATGTGGCCATATTCGTGTGTATCACTATGATGATTGCGTTCCGCTCAGTACGACTGGGCTTGTTGTGCATGATTCCGAATTTATTACCGGTAATCGTGGCTGTCGGCCTTTGTGGTTTATTTATCGGCCGCATCGATTTTGGTACTGCCATGTTGTTCTCTATGACGCTGGGCGTGGTCGTCGATGACACCGTGCACTTTGTGGTCGGCTACCGGCGTTTTCGCCACGACGGACTCGCGCAGATGGCGGCGGTGCAGGAGACATTTTCGCTGGCGGGCAGGGCCATCATTATCACCAGTTTGATTTTATGTGTCGGCTACTCGATACCGGCGGTGTTCTCCGAGTTGCAAATGAACAATCAGATGTACACATTAAGTATTATCGTCTTCTTTACCGCGTTGATTGCAGATTTGTTTTTTCTGCCGGCGCTATTGGTTAAAACGGATCGGGCATGAAATATCTCCTTGCGCTTGCTGCAACAATGACTCTTGCTGCCGGTGGTGTTTCTGCCGCCGATACCGGCAATCATGGGTATCAGTTGATGGCGGAAGCCGAGGCGCGCGATGAAGGCTGGCAGGATAGCGAGGCCGGTATGCGTATGGTGATACGGCGCGGCGATGGCCGCGAAGTGGTGAGATTGGTGCGCAGCAAGGCGCTGGAAGGGGCGAGTGGCGAGGACAAGTCGCTATCGATATTTGATGAGCCGCTGGATGTGCGCGGTACGGTTTTTCTTACCCATAATTATCCGGACAAGCCGGATCAGCAGTGGATCTATCTGCCTTCGCAGAAACGCGTCAAACGCATCAGCTCCAAGGGGCAGACCGGCCGTTTTATGGGCAGTGAGTTTACCTATGAGGATATGGCGGCGTTTTCTCTACAAAAGAATGAGTACCGTTATATCGGCGAAGAGGATTGCGGCGAGCCGTTGCAGCCCTGTCATGTCATCGAGAGCCGCTCCAGAAACGAAGATTCAGGCTATGAGCGTGTGCTGAATTGGATTGATAAAAAAGAGCTGCGTACGTGGCAGGTGCAGATGTTTAGCAAGCGCACCGGCCGGCACAGCAAAACACTAACGGTTTCCGGCTACAAAAAGTATCTGAATAAATTCTGGCGCCCGGACAAGCTGACAATGCGTAACGAAAAGAGCGGCGCGGTCACAGAGTTAATCTGGGAAGATCAGCAACTGGGGGTCGGGCTCAGTGAGTCGGAGTTCCGCAGTTCGGCGCTGAATCGTTTCAAGTAGCACAGCCGTGAAGTTTATTAACGGCTTATTTCTTGCGGCGTTCGGCGCGTCGGCTGTTTTGCAGTGGAACGACCCTGACCCGCTTGCGTGGATGTTGCTGTACGGCGCCGCCGCCGGCGTGTGTGCACTTTGGTATCGGGCTGATCTGTCGCTGCGTTTGCCCAGCGGTTTGCTGATTATTTGTCTGCTTTGGTTGGCGACGCTGCTACCGCAGTTGTTCACAATCCGGGAATGGGGTGCGGTCTTCGGGTCATTGCAGATGCAATCGGAGAGCGTTGAGGAGGTCCGGGAGGCGGGTGGTTTGCTATTGATCGCCGCATGGATGACCGTGCTGATGCTAAGCATCCGCAAACGGTCCGGCTCAGTTTAAACAATACTGAGCGTGTTCCGTTGTGACGCTTTCCAGTGTGGTAGCCAGGGCAGGGTTTCTTCCGACAGCAGCGCCGCGAAATCCTCCGCTGATAGTGGCTTTGACACCAGATAGCCCTGCACGTTGTTACACTTCAGGCTGCGAATAACGCGTAACTGCGCTACGGATTCCACGCCCTCTGCCGTCCATTCCATTTCCAGTGCTTCCGCCAGCGTACCCATCGCGGCGACAATCGATTCGGCGCGTTGCTCTGTGCTCAGTTCCGCCATAAAGCTGCGGTCAATCTTGAGTTCGTCAATCGGCAAACGGCGTAGATAGGCGAGTGACGAGTAGCCGGTGCCGAAATCATCCAGTGAAATCGCGATGCCCAGCGCGCGGATCTCGGCCAGCCGCTGTTGCGGATCGCTGCGGGCCTCCAGCAGGCTGCTTTCTGTGAGCTCGATGGTCAGGTGCTTGCCGGTAATACCGTGCCTTGTCATGCCCTGGTGCAGCAGTTCCGGCAGGTTGCCGCGACTGATGTCCTGACCAGACACATTCAGGCACATAGCAAAATCGTCCGCGATTAAATTCCGCCATTCGGCGACTGTCGCACAGACTTCGTTGATCAGCCATTTGGTCAGCGATTCCATAAGGCCGTAGTTCTCAGCGATCTGCACAAACTGCTCCGGCGGCACGGTGCCCAGTTCCTCATCGTGCCAGCGCGCCAGTGCTTCGGCACCGGTGATGGCGCCGGTCGCGCCGTCTACTTTTGGCTGGAACACAAGGCTCAGGCGCTTGTTAATCAGTGCATCCCTGAGCTGGCTTTGCATTTTCAGATCGCGCCTTGCCGCTGCGTTCAGGTGCTCTGAGAAATACTGGAATTGATTGCGGCCGCTGTTTTTAGCGTGATACATCGCGGCGTCGGCATTTTTGGTCAGGTTTTCCACGTCGACGCCGTCGCTCGGGTAAATTGCTGCGCCGACGCTGACGGTGATATGCAGCGTCTGACCACTGACCTCGAACGGCTTTGCCATGTTTTTTAATATCCGCTCTGCCACCATAGAGGCCTCGCTGATATCTTCGATTTCTGGCAGCAGCAGCTGAAATTCATCGCCGCCAAAACGGGCGATGGCATCTTCGTCGGATTTAGGCGTGCGGTGACGGCTGGTTCGTACCGATTTCTCCAGACGATTTGCGACCTGCAGCAGTAACTCGTCGCCGGCGCCGTGACCCATGGTGTCGTTTATTTGTTTGAAGTTATCCAGGTCGATAAACATTAACGCATGGAGGTCTTCGTCGGGGTCGGACCTGCTGACAATGTAGCTGAGTTTGGTAGCGAACATGGCGCGGTTATCGAGCCCCGTAAGCGGATCCGAGAACGCAAGATTCTGAATCTGGGAGTGAGAATCTGTCACTTCGACCCGCATAGCTTCCAGGGCATTGCCCAAATCCCCGATTTCATCATCGCGCAGAGTCGGTAGTACGGTTTTGTAGTCGCCGCGGGCCATGACTGATGCGAACTGCTTCATTGTTTCCAGCGGGTCAAAAATGAAGCGCTGCAAAATAAACATGAGCAGCAACGCGCAGATCAGGCCGGCAATGCAGGCGACAATAATAAAGTTGAATCGCAGCTCGTCGCGGTGCGCCTGCAGGATTTTCGGCGCGCTGGCCTGCAACCATACATTGTCATCGATCTTTAGCGCCAGACTGATCACGGTGCCGGCGCTGCTCTGCTGCTCGGTGAGTTGTTCGGAGGGAGTAAGCGCGTCCAGTGTCACGTCACTAAACCAATTATTGCCGATGGCATCGACTAGGTGCAGTGCGCCGCCGAAGCTGGCCGCATATTTGGCGGTCATGTCGCTAATCGAGTTGGCCGTTACGATGATGGCGATGTATCCCGCTGTGATGTCGCTGCCGGTCGCATATTGCTGCGTGCTGTCAGGCAGTTGAACCGGCTGTATTTCCAGCAGGCAGATACCGTTGCCGCTGTGACATCGGTGCCAGCGATGGAAGTTGTTCCGCAGCAGGATATTGTTCTTAATCGCTTCGCTAAGAATGGCGGTGATTGCCGATTCGTCGCCACTGCCTATGTCGAGCCCGGCATTGTTGTCGAGTATAGCGACCAAGGTGAAGTCGCTGTGAGTGGATTCGTAGTTGCTCAGAATTCTGAGCACGGCAGGCAGGTGAGATGTGTCGCGTTCCGACAGGCTATCTCTGCGCAGATAGCGGTGCACTTCTTCATGCGCGGAGATAACGCTCGCTGATGCATGGGTACGTTTTTCGATACTGCTTAGGACCTGCCTTGCGGCCGCAAGCGATTGCTCCATTGCGACGACATTGTTCCGCAGCGCCTGATTTTCGATCGATTTCAGGTTCCACAGCACAACGATGACCAGCGGTGTGATCACCAGCGCTAGTACTAATAGCAGAAGCCGGTCGCGCAGTTTCACTTGGCAAAGCCGCCGCGGATTAATTCAGAGTACATTTTTTTATGAATCGCATAGTGATCCGTGGCGGTGCGATGTCGCATGGTTTAAGTATGCCAGATTGAATCGGGCGGGGCGCGCAAGCGGTCATAAAACGATCAGTTGTGCCATTTTGTATGCTTGGTTATGGTGGCGTCCTTCTTCGAATTGATCGGATACGGGTATATGTCGACATATGCATTAACCGGCGGTGCTACGGGCATCGGCGCGGCCATTAAAGAGAGCCTGCGGGCTGCGGGCCATGATGTGATTGTTATCGATCTGCGTGACGCGGATGTTGCGGCGGATTTGAGTACGCCGGCCGGGCGTGACGCCGCGATAGCCGGCATTCGCGAGCGCGCAGCGGACGGTTTGGACGGGCTCATTCCCTGTGCCGGGCTGGGGCCTCATGTAGATGATAAGTCTCTGATTGTTAAGGTAAATTATTTCGGCGCGGTGGCCGTGACCGAGGGCGTCCGGGACCTGCTGGAAAAGCGTCGTGGCAGCGTCGTGATGATTTCGTCCAACTCTGCGCCGATGGGGCACGATGACGCCTATTTTGAATGTTTGATGGCCGGCGATGAGGCCGGCGCCTGTGCCCGGATTGCAGCAATGGGCAATGACGGTCAGGCCGCCTATGGCGGTGGTAAGTTTGCCCTGGCCTGTTGGCTGCGGCGCAACAGCCAGAACTGGGCGCAGGCCGGTGTTCGGCTGAATGCGGTTGCGCCCGGCTTCACCAGCACGCCGCTCACGGATGCCGGTCTGGAAGACCCGCAATTCGGCGGCCTGATGAAAGATTTTGTCGACTCCATTCCCATTGGTCGCGCCGGACTGCCCGAGGATATCGCCGCGGGCGTGCGCTACCTGCTCAGCGAAGACGCGGGCTTTGTGGTGGGTTCAATCCTGTTTATCGACGGTGGTCACGACGCCCTGTTCCGGCCGGATCAGTTCTGAGTTTTTTAGCGCCGCGTATCAGGCGGTTTTTTTGCTGCGGCGCTTGGGTTTCCAGAAGAACTGCCAGGGCGCTTCTTTCGGCTTGTCGAACAGCGCGGTGAATGCATCCGCTTCCAGCGGCTTCGCCAGCAGATAGCCCTGCGCATAGGTGCAGCCCATGCTTTGCAGCAAAGTTAGTTGCTCCTGATGTTCTACGCCTTCGGCCGTCCAGTTCAGATCGAGTGCTTTGGCGAGCTCCGCCACAACCTTGACGATTGATCTTGCGCGGGTTTCATCGGGAACGCCCTGCAGGAAGCTGCGATCGAGCTTGAGCTCATCGATGGGTAATTCCCGCAGGTAAGATAGGGAGGAATAGCCGGTACCGAAATCATCGAGTGAAATACGCACGCCGGTATTGCGGATAGCCTGCAGATTTTCGATCGGGTTATACATCGATTTGATCAGTCCCGTTTCGGTCAGCTCGATAATCAGGTTGCGGGGGTGTATGTCATGTTGCTGCATATATTTTTGCAGCAAACCGGGTAGCAGGGCGCCGTGCACATCCTGACTAGAGGCATTGATGGCTAGTGCAAAATCCGGGGGTGCTACGGGTAGCCACTGGTTGAGCTGTGTGCAAGCCTGATCGATCAGCCACTCGGTGAGTGCGCCGATCATGCCATGTGTCTCGGCGGCCTTGATAAACCGGTCCGGGGGCACCGTGCCCAGTTTCTCGTCATGCCAGCGACACAGCGCTTCAGCGCCGATCAGGGCGCCGCTGGTCACATCGATCTTAGGCTGAAAAACCAGCGACAGGCCGCCGTTTTTGATGGCGTCGCGCAAGCGCATCTGCAGGTCAAACTTACCTACCGCACGTTGGTTTAATTCATCGGAGTAGAACTTAAAGTTATTGCCGCCGCTCTTTTTTGCATAGTACATCGCGATGTCGGCGAACTTGATCAGGTTTTCCGTATCGGTGCCATCGTCCGGATATACGGCAATGCCAATACTCGCGGGTGCGTAGATCTTGTGCTCGTTGATCGTAAACGGATCGCTGAGGCGATCGAGGATATGCTGGGCCGCAGCGCCGGCTTGCTCTGAAGATTCGATATTGTGCAGTAATATCTGGAACTCATCGCCACCGAAACGGGCGATTTCAAAATCGCAGGTGGTGTTATGCCCGCGGCAAAACTGGGTCAGGACCGAGGTCAGGCGCGCGCCGAATTTTCTCAGTAATTCATCACCGGTGCCATGGTTAAGCGAGTCGTTGACCTGGTTGAACTTATCGAGATCGAGAAACAGCAGTGCATGGCGATCGATAGATTTATCGGACCGCTGCAGCATGAAGTCCAGTAGGTGGGTAAACATGGCGCGGTTTTGTAAGCCGGTCAGGGCGTCGGTAAACGCGAGTTCACGTATCTGCTGATTCGAACTGATCACGCGCTGCTGCATCTGTTGCAGGGCCTGACCCAACTCGCCGATCTCATCTTTGCGCAATACCGGAATCGCGGTTTGCAGGTTGCCCGCGGCCATGGCGTCAGCAGAATTTTTGAGCCCGGTTAGGGGTTGAAAGACATAGCGCTGCAGGGCGAGCAGCACGATTACGACGCAGGCGAGTACGCCGATCGTCGCAATGATGCTGATCAGGCTGAGAAACTCGCGACTACCTTGTTGGTTATCTACCGGCAGAAATCCGGCGATGCGGAGATTGTCGCTGACTTCAGCAATGCGTAGGTGCTCTTCATCATCGCCGCGTTTTACTGTGTCGGACTCGGCGACGTCAGTGCTAACCAGTGCCGGGGATTCCGCATCGCTGAACCAGTCCCGACCCTTGTCGTCGATGATATGTAGCTCACCACCGAAATTTTCTTCAAAGCGCTTGCCGATATTCCTGAAGCTTTCTGACGACACCAGCGTTGCCACATAGCCGCCGCGGCGGTCTTCGTTGCGACCGCTCTTCGTGTTGCGGGTATAGATCGGATTAACGACTAATAGGCAGGGCGATATTTCGCCGGGGCAGGGAAGCCATTCGAGATACTGGGGCGACTTCAGTATTGCGTCGCGGCGGGTGTCATTGATCACCTGAAGCAAAATATGCTCGCCGCCCTTTGCGGCATCGATAGAACCGCGCGGCCCGAGAATGCCGATCACCCGGTGGTCGAGGTGAACCTCCTTGAAATCGCCGAGTACGCCGAGGGTAATCGACAGCAACTGGTCACGCGATCCCCACTCGCTGCCGTGGCTCATGCGCACGAATTCTTCAATGATGAAATGCGATGACAGCAGAACCGTGGTGGTAACAGCGCGCCGCTCCACGAAACGGGCGACATCACGGGCTTCATCAATGGCGTTGTCGAGCGCAATCAGATTGTCTTTGCGCTGGCCGGCGTCAATCATCTGCACTGTCCAGTATGCCGCAACCATCAGCGGCACCAGCATCAGCGTGATGACGACTGCTATGATGCGCTGCTTGAGGCTGACACTGCGCGCGGCTGCAGGCGCAGCGGCGGCCGGGGGCGTGCTTTGAGAAGGCTCTTCGGTCATGTATAAGGGTTATTACTTACAGTGCAGCGGCGGAATAGTCGCAACGTAGGTCACCGTGCCACAACCCGCCCGGACTGAACAGGTAGTGAGTCACAAATTGCGGGTGGTGAGCACTCCAGCCGGCAGCCCCGGCTCCGCGCAACAGTATAAGTAGCTTTGGGTGGAATCTGGTAGAATAGGCAATTCCGGGGCCGATTAGGATTCGACGACGGTTACAAAACTTGAAATGCATGTCGTGATGGCAGCCAATCACGTTAATCCAAAGCTGTAACTTAATAGTTGCCAACGACGACAACTACGCTCTAGCCGCTTAAACCCGGTTAGCGGTTTGCAGGTAGGTGCCAGTACCGCACTGCAAACTGTCATTCAGAACTGGATCGCACGGGAGGCTTGTCTGGGGCCAAACTGCTAAATAAGCACCGGAACCGCTGTTCACGTCCTGCCCGTCGGGCTGTAAACAGTTAAATTAATTGACGGAAACTAAGCATGTAGATTTTCAAGCAGCGGACTGGCGGACGCGGGTTCAAATCCCGCCGGCTCCACCAAACA
>JBFJYC010000125.1:0-9309 GCA_041622815.1 Spongiibacteraceae bacterium
ACAACGGCGAAACCAATGCGGTTGCCACCGCACTGGCAGAGCAATACCTGCCCAAGTTCGCGCGTGATGATTTGCCGTCAACACCGGTCGGCACCGCCGTCGCATTAGCTGACCGGCTCGACACCCTGACCGGTATTTTTGGTATCGGGCAGACACCGACCGGTTCGCGGGATCCTTTCGCGCTGCGCAGAGCCAGTCTTGCGGTGCTGCGCCTGATTATCGAAAACGAACTCGATCTCGATCTGCGCGAATGGCTTTCGACCGCGGCGGCGGGCTATGACAATCTGCCGGAGCAAGAGACGCTGATCGAAACACTGCTTGCCTATATGCTAGAGCGCCTGCGTGCCTGGTACGAAGACCGCGATATCCGCGGTGACGTCTTCAACGCAGTCATGGCACGCGCGCCCGGCGCGCCGCTGGATATCGATAGGCGCGTGCGCGCCGTACAGGCGTTCGCCGATGGGAAGGACGCGGCGGCACTGGCCGCCGCCAATAAACGGGTTGCCAATTTGCTGAGCAAAGCCGGTGATGCTGCTGACAGCGTGTTCGACCATTCGCTACTCGAGGAGAAAGCCGAAACCGCGCTGCTAAAATCGATCGACACGGTTCGCATGAAAGTGACGCCGCTACTCGCGGCGAATAATTTCACCGCTGCGCTCAGCAGCATGGCGACGCTGCGCAAGCCGGTTGATGCTTTCTTTGATGATGTGATGGTAATGGTTGAAGATGAAGCGCTGCGCAACAATCGCCTGGCGTTACTGGCTGATCTGCGCGGTTTGTTTTTAAGAATCGCCGACATTTCCCTGCTTAGCGATACGACGGGCGACTGAGCGCGATGCGCCGGCTGCTGCTGCTCGACCGCGACGGTGTGATCAATCACGATTCTGATGACTACATCAAGACACTGGACGAGTGGATTCCGGTGCCCGGCAGTATCGACGCAATGGCGGAGCTCTATCATGGCGGCTGGGACATTGCGGTAGTGACCAACCAATCGGGTGTCGGTCGCGGCTACTATGCCATCGCTGTACTCGATGCCATGCACGACCGGCTGCGTGAATTGCTTGCCGCAAAAGGCGCTGAACTAGCGGGTATTTATTACTGCCCGCACCTGCCCGACGCAGGCTGTGATTGCCGCAAGCCGCGACCCGGTTTATTGCACGCGGCAGGCCGCGACAGCGGCTTGTCGCTGACCGACGCCGTGATGATCGGCGACTCACTGAAAGACCTGCAGGCCGCGCGCGCAGTCGGCGCGACCCCGGTGCTGGTCACCACCGGGAAAGGTGCGGCCACACTCAAGCAAATTGCGGGCGACAGCGCCTGGCAGGATGTCGCGGTATTCTCAGACCTGCGCGCGGCAGCAGCGAAGCTGCGCTGTTAGTTAGTGCACACTTACTAGTAAAGGCCCAATTGAAAGTACTTGATGCCATTCGCAGCGCAATTTTCCTGACCGGCTACGGCCTCTCGGTGGCGCTATTTTCGGTTATCGGCCAGCTGTTCCGGCTGACACCGGCACGTACCCGCGGCCCGGTGATTCTGCTTTGGAACCGCTCGATGCTGCTGTGGTTGCGGATTTGCTGCGGCATCAAGTGGCAGCTCCACGGAGAGTTACCGAGCACCCAATATGTGGCACTGAGCAAACACCAGAGCGAGTGGGAAACAATCTGCCTGCAACACTTACTCTATCCCGTCAGTATCGTGTTGAAGCGGGAATTGCTCTCGATTCCTTTCTTTGGCTGGACGCTGGCGCTGATGGATCCGGTACCGATCGACCGCGGCAGCCCCAAAGATGCGATTCGCAATATGCTGCGTAGCGGGCACGAGAAACTGGCGAATGGCTTTAATGTGCTCATTTTCCCCGAGGGCACCCGCACGCACTACGGCAAACCCGGCCGCTATGCGCGGGGCGGGGCAGCGCTGGCGATTGAATCGCATCAGCCGGTATTACCCATCGCCCACAATGCCGGCAAATTCTGGCCCGCAGACAGCTGGATAAAATCACCCGGCACCATCCATGTCGTGATCGGGCCACTGCTCGATTCCGGTGACCGCAACAGCCGCGACCTTATCAGCGAAGTTGAAACCTGGATCGAATCGACGAGCGCCGATATCGAACGCGGCCTTTACGATTAATCAGGCACCGCCGCCAGACACCCGCAAAATGGGGACCGCCATGCAGCTGCTCGCGTGGCTGACGGTGGGTGCGCTGTTAATCTTCGGCTTCCAAGGCTGGCTCAACGAGCGGGAAAACCCGAACCGAGCGCTTAACGACGCACCGGGTGAAGCAATACTGAAAATCAATCGCGGCGGTCACTATGTCGCCAACGGCTTTATTAATAATCAGGCGGTGGTGTTTCTGGTTGATACCGGCGCGTCCGATGTGGTGATCCCACAAACCGTTGCCGAGCGGCTCAAGCTGGAACGGGGCTATGCACATACCGCGTCAACAGCGGCCGGCAGAATTCGTGTCTACGATACTAAATTGGGTAGTGTGCGGATCGGCGGGGTAGAGCGGCGCAGCGTGGATGCCACCATCAATCCGTATATGACGGATGAAGTCGTATTACTGGGCATGAGTTTTATGCGCAACTTGGAAGTCATTCACCGGGATGAGCTGCTGATTATCCGACAATAGCAGCGTAGCAAAGCGCCAAGGCATAAGTACCTCCGCGCTTTGCCAACCCGCATTCAGATATCCAGATTGGCGGCTTTTAGCGCGTTTGCCTCAATAAAGTCGCGGCGCGGCTCGACCTGATCGCCCATCAAGGTGGTGAAAATCTGGTCGGCGGCGATCGCGTCTTCGACTTTCACCTGCAGCATGCGGCGCACCTCGGGATCCATGGTGGTCTCCCACAGCTGGCTCGGATTCATCTCGCCCAGACCTTTATAGCGCTGAATGCTATAACCTTTTTCCGCCTGCGCCATCAGCCAGTCCAGCGCATCACTGAAGCTGTCCACCGGCTCGCGTTTTTCACCTCGCTGCACAAACGCACTCTCTTCCAGCAGCCCCTGCAAGCGCTCGCCGAGCGTCGCCAATTGCCGGTATTCGGCGGAGCTGAAGAAATCCCGACCGAATAAATAGTTAGCGCTCACTCCGTGCTTATGCACTGCCACCTCTGGCAAGTACTCGTGACGCTCCGGATCTTCGCGGGCGGTAATCACGATCCGGTCACTGCCCGGCAAGCCGCTGCCAACGCGGGCATCCAAGGCTGCTTGAAATTGCGCACACCAGTCAGTCATAACCTCAGATTTGCTCAGATTCTCCAACGGTAGCGTCGGCAGGTAGACCAGTTCCTGCATCGCAAACACCGGATAGAGCCGCGATAGGCGCTGCATTGTGGCCTGAGCGGCGCGCCATAAATTAACCAGTTCTTCAAGCGCCGGACCACTGACCGGCGGCGCATCCTCATTCACATAGAGCGCTGCATTTTCCAGTGCCGACTGGGTGAGATGGGCAGCGAGGGCCTCGTCGTCCTTCAAATACTGGGTCTGCTTACCACGGGCAATTTTGTACAGCGGCGGCTGCGCGATATACACATGACCGCGCTCGACCAGCATCGGCAGATGCCGGAAGAAGAAGGTAAGTAACAGCGTCCGAATATGCGATCCGTCAACGTCCGCATCCGTCATGATAATGATGTTGTGGTAGCGCAGCTTGTCGATATTGAAATCGTCTTTGCCGATTCCGCAGCCCAGCGCGGTCACCAGAGTGCCGACTTCGGCGGAGCCGATCATCTTATCGAAGCGCGCTTTCTCAACATTGAGGATTTTCCCCTTCAGCGGCAAAATCGCCTGCCGGCGGCGGTCCCGGCCCTGCTTGGCAGAACCGCCTGCCGAATCACCCTCCACCAGGTAAAGTTCGGACAACGCCGGATCTTTTTCCTGACAATCGGCGAGCTTGCCGGGTAATCCCGCAATATCGAGCGCCCCTTTACGGCGCGTCATCTCGCGCGCTTTGCGTGCAGCCTCCCGGGCGCGCGCGGCATCGATCATCTTCTGAACGATCTGTTTCGCTTCGCCCGGGTTTTCCAGCAAGTAGTCTGCAAACTCGCTGCTCATGGCCTGCTCAACAACAGTTTTCACTTCGGAGGAGACCAGCTTGTCTTTGGTCTGAGATGAAAACTTGGGATCCGGCACTTTCACCGATATAACCGCGGTCAGGCCTTCGCGGGCATCGTCACCGGTGGTGGCGACCTTGGCATTCTTGCCCAGACCTTCCTTCTCAATATAGGTATTCAGGTTGCGGGTCAGGCCGGCGCGGAAGCCGGCGAGATGAGTACCACCGTCGCGCTGGGGTATATTGTTGGTATAGCAGTAGATATTTTCCTGGAAGCTGTCATTCCACTGCAATGCCACTTCAACGCCGATGCGCTCATCGCCCTCGATTGAAAAATAGAAGATCTCGTTTACAGACGTCTTGTTCTGATTGAGGTAAGCGACAAAAGCCTTGAGTCCGCCCTCGTAAAAGAAAGTCTCTTCTTCGCCGCTGCGCTCATCCTTCAACTCGATACGCACACCGGAATTCAGGAACGCCAGCTCCCGCAGGCGCTTGGCGAGGTAGTCAAAACTGAATTGGATGTGAGTGAAGGTCTTGTCCGACGGCTTGAAACGGACATCGGTACCGGTGGTCGTGGCGTCGCCGACGACCGCCAACGGTGCCTGCGGCACCCCGTGTCTGTAGACCTGCTCGTGCACCTTGCCGCCACGGCGGATCGTCAGGGTCAGCTCTTCGGACAAAGCATTGACCACGGAAACCCCCACACCGTGCAGACCACCGGAGACTTTATAGGCGTTTTCATCAAACTTACCGCCGGCATGAAGCACGGTCATGATGACCTCGGCTGCGGATACGCCCTCCTCGTGAAGCTCGGTAGGAATGCCGCGTCCGTCGTCACCCACACTTACCGATTCGTCGGGGTGAATAACAACATGCACTTTGCTGCAATGGCCCGCCAACGCCTCATCAATGGAGTTATCAACCAACTCGAAAACCATATGGTGCAGGCCGGTGCCGTCATCGGTATCCCCGATATACATACCCGGACGCTTGCGCACCGCATCAAGGCCCTTGAGCACCTTGATGCTATCCGAATCATACGCCGGACCGGCTGTTTCGTTTTCGCTCATTCTTCCACCCTGATTAGTCCATCAAAAGGCCGACACCCGGCCATGTTTCACGTGAAACCTTCTCGGCTCACCCAATACCGCCCAATCCCCGGGCGCAAAATCATCGACACCGATATGGGTCGCAAACACCTGCATATCCAAACCGGCAATATATTCAGCCAGCCACCCGCGCCGCCTGGCATCCAGCTCCGCCGGCAGATCATCTACCAAAAACACACCACGCACTCCCGGCGGCCGGTTGCGGACAAATAACTGCGCCTGCGCCAGCCGCAACAAAGCCGCCAAACCCTTGAGCTGTCCGCGGGACAACACCTGCGCCGCCGGCTGGCCCGCCACCTTGACCCGCAGGTCCGCCCGGTGCGGGCCGGGGTGGGTATAACCGGTAGCCCGGTCTGTAGCCTCCGCCTTTAACAAGGCCTCATCGAGCGCCATATCATCACGGTCCCAGCCGGGATAAAACACGACATCCACCGATTGCGGGTCCTGGCCGTGCCACAGCACATCAGACAAATCGGCATCCAGCAGCCCGCGGACCTCATCGATCAGGGCCTGCGCCTGCGCCGCCCGCAGCGCGGTTAAAGCCTCACCACTCTCTGCTAAATCCCGCGACCAGACCATCAGTTCGGCACTATCCAGCCGGCCGGAGATTTTACCACGACGGAGCAACTTATTGCGCTGCTCCAGACCGCGGCGGTAGCGCTGCCAATGGCCATGAAACCCGGAATGTTTCACGTGAAACATGCCCCAATCCAACAACTGTCTGCGCAATTGCGGCTCGCCTGTGACCAGCTCGGTACTGCCGGTATCGAGCACCTGCGCGGGCAGGGTCGCGGCCAACGCCGACAGCGTCGGCAGTGGCTCGCCGTCCAGGCGGCAACGGGCACCGGCGATCCCGCGGGCGCGCTGCACCCCCAGCCGGTGACTGCCACCGGTGGCAGACTCCAGCTCGGCCCGCACCAGCGCATCATCCAAGCCTCGCGCGATCAGTTGGTCCGGCTTGCCGCCGCGAAATGATCGCGCCAGTGCAAGCATATGAATAGCTTCGAGAATGCTGGTCTTGCCGGCGCCATTGTCGCCGTGAATCAGGTTGACGTCACCGAGGTCGGCCATGTCCGCCTCGGCAATATTACGGAAGTTGCGGACCACCAGTCGGCGAATGTTCATCGCGAGGGGGGCCGCGCAGAGCGGGGCAGGGGGGCGGGAATGCTTAGCGCCGGGCAGCGGGGCAGTGCATGCCGCCAGCCACAAACCGGATCAGAGTCGCATCGGCATGACGACATAAATCGCGTCGCCGCCGCTGGCCTCTTCGAGCAGCGCACTGCTATTCGAGTCGCCCAGACAGAACTTCACTTTATCCTCGGTGAGTACGCCCATCACATCCAGTAGATAGCTGACATTGAAGCCGATCTCCAGCGCTTCGCCATTGTAGTCCACCGCCACGTTTTCTTCGGCCTCTTCCTGCTCCGGGTTGTTTGCCACAATCTGCAGGTTGCCGGGACCGAGATCGAGCCGGATACCACGGTATTTTTCGTTAGAGAGAATCGCCACCCTGGACAGGGCCTGTTTCAGCGCCTCGCGCTCAGCCAGCACGATCCGGGTTGCAGCGCGCGGCACTACCCGCTCGTACTCGGGGAACTTGCCCTCTACCAGCTTGGAAGTAAACGAGTAGTCCTCGGTTTCCAGGCGTAGGTGATTGCCGCCCACCACAATACTCACTTCGCCGGCCTCTTTGTCGAGCAGGCGCGCCAACTCGAGCACGCCCTTGCGCGGCAAAATGACCTGCAGCGGATCGCCGACCTTTATCGCTTCGGCCGCTACGGTCGCCATCGCCAGACGATGACCGTCGGTCGCTACCAGTCTCAGCTCACCGTCGCGGAACTCCCAGAGCATGCCGTTGAGGTAGTAACGGACATCCTGCTGCGCCATCGCAAACGCCGTACTTTCAATCAAGCGCTTTAACGTCGCCTGATCGACCTTGAACTCACGCTCGTCTTTACTTTTATCAACCGTGGGGAAATCAGTGGCCGGCAAGGTTGACAGTGTAAACTTGCTGCGGCCGCTCTTCAGCAGCACGCGCTGGTCGTCCTGCGATAGTTCGATTTCACTGCCCGGCGGCAGCGCCTTACAAATATCCATCAGCTTGCGCGCCGGCACGGTAATTTCACCGGTCGAGGCAGGCTTACTCTCCAATTGAATGCGTCCGCAAAGCTCAACTTCCAAGTCGGTGCCGGTAAGGCTGAGCTCCTGCTTTTTAAGACTTAGATGCACGTTTGCCAGAATCGGCAAGGTTTGCCGGCGCTCTACAACACCGGCGACAAGGTTCAGGGGTTCGAGCAAAACATCCCGGGAAATAACGAATTTCATTGAGGCGTATAAATCCTTCTTGGAGCAGGGGGCGGGCGCCGATAGCAAGCCGCAAATATACGTGCGTTGAACGCTAAATAGAAGCTGTTGCGCGCCTAATTCACTATGTTGTCAACGAGCGCACGAAGTTTTTATAGTCCTCACGAACATCGCCGTCAGTCTCGCGCAGATCTGCGATTTTACGGCAGGCGTGCAACACCGTTGTGTGGTCACGACCGCCGAAGGATTCACCGATTTCAACCAGGCTGTGATTGGTTAAATCTTTCGCCAATGTCATGGCCACCTGGCGCGGCCGGGCGATCGAGCGGTTGCGGCGCTTGCCGGTCAGGTCGTTCAATTTAATTTTGTAGTACTCGGCAACCGTGCGTTGAATATTATCGAGACTGACCTGCTTATCCTGCAGCGCGAGCAAGTCTTTTAACGACTCGCGAATCAACGGAACATCTATTTTTCTAGCGGTAAAACGCGCGCTCGCAACAACCCGCTTCAACGCGCCTTCGAGCTCACGCACATTCGATTGAATTTTCTGGGCAATAAAAAATGCCGCATCTGCCGGCAGATCTACCGATTCCTGTTCCGCTTTTTTCATCAGAATCGCCACCCGCATTTCCAGCTCGGGTGGCTCGACCGCAACCGTCAAGCCCCAACCGAAACGCGATTTCAAACGCTCGGCGACGCCGTTAATCTCCCGCGGATAGCGATCGCAGGTCAGGATCATTTGCTTGTTGCCTTCGAGCAGCGCATTGAAGGTATGGAAGAATTCTTCCTGCGAATGGTCTTTGCCGGCGAAAAACTGAATATCATCGATCAGCAATGCATCGACCGAGCGGTAGTAGCGCTTGAACTCGTTAATCGCATTCAACTGCAGGGCCTTCACCATATCGGCAACGAAGCGCTCGGAATGTAAATAGACCACCTTGGCGTTCGGGTCTCGTCGCAGTAGCTCATTGCCGACGGCATGCATTAAATGGGTTTTACCCAGACCAACACCGCCGTATAAAAACAAAGGATTGTAAGACTGGCCGGCATTCTCGGCGACTTGCTGGGCAGCGGCGCGGGCCAGCTGGTTGGACTTACCTTCGACGAAGGTGTCAAACGTGTAGTTGGCAATCAGCGAACTCTGATGGTTGACCGCCGGTTCCGGTACCGCAATACCCGGTACGATCTCCGTGCGCTGCTCAGTCTTCGGCACGCTACGCACAACCGGCACAGGCTCCGCCGGCGCTGACCGGGTTGCCGGCAAGGCGGGTGTTGCCCGGGCAATCGGCTCTCGGGCGACGCTGCGGCTTGCCGCCTTACCCCCGACATCGATCACCACATTGACCGGGCGGTCCGGCTGCAATTCCACAACCAACTCATTGATTCGCCCCAATAAACGATCACTGACCCAATCCTTAATAAACCGGTTTGGCGCCAACAACCGCATCATGTCGCCATCGGCCTCCAGGCCGAGCGGCCGGATCCAGGTATTAAACTGCTGCGAGGGTAATTCGTCTTGTAGCAGGCCGATACAGCGCTGCCAGGTAATTTCTAACACTTATTGTTGTGCTCCGAATTCGGTATAACCAGAGTTCGCTTTTCACTGCGACGGGGGCGGATTCTAGCCCCTAAATCGACGAACTATCCACACAATTATTTTTGCATGGTGCTACTTGTAATTTTTTTTATCATTTATTATCAACACCTTACAAATTTAATGAACAAATAAACATTTATATATTCCTGCTGGGAAACAAAAATGAAGAACTGTTGATAAAGCTGTGCATAACCATCGCGGCGGCCGGATATCAGACTGTAAAAACAGGGGCTTCTGCGATG
>JBFJYC010000126.1:0-9308 GCA_041622815.1 Spongiibacteraceae bacterium
GAGCGTGACGAGGCTGTGAACATGCGGCATGGGCTGGGTATGGGCGATCATGCCGCGTATACCGCGCCCCATCTGCAGACAGAGTTTGGGTAACTGGGTGCTTTTTCCGGAGCCGGTTTCGCCGGCGATAATCACCACCTGATGCGCCTCGATTGCCGCGCGCAACTCCTCCAACCGCCCGACCACGGGCAGGGCTTGCGGCCATACATAGCTCAGGGTCTGCTGCTGTCGCGCCGCCATATAGCGGGCGCGGGCAGTTTTGGGCCCGGAGCGGGGTTCAGGGGGGGTAGCGGACATCGGCGCAGCTTTGTGGAGTCGCCGAAACTTGTCAATGCCGGCGTATCAGTGCATAAAGCAGCGCATCTTACTCAGGAGCCGCGACATGCCCAAGCTGACAAACTTTACCTTCGACGAAATTCAGATCGGACAATCCGCTACCTACAGCAAAACGCTGGACGATACTGCGGTAAGAACCTTCGCCGCGGTATCGGGTGATATCAATCCGGTGCATCTGGATGATGAATTTGCCGCCACCACCATGTTCGGCGGCCGTATCGGCCACGGTATGTGGACCGGCGCGCTGGTGTCAGCGGCGCTGGCAGTGGAACTACCCGGGCCCGGCACCATCTATCTGAGCCAGTCACTATCGTTCCGCGCGCCGGTGAAACTCGGAGATGTCATCACGGTCACGCTGGAAGTCAGCGCGAAGGACGAGATCAAGCGCCGTGTCACCCTCGCCTGTACCGCGCGCAACCAAAAGGACAAAACCGTCGCCACCGGTGAAGCCGTGGTCATCGCCCCGGATGAGAAGCTGACTCTGGATGTAGCGCCGGCACCGCAGGTTAAACTGGTTTGAGGCGCGCCTAAAACGCGTTACCATTCGCCCTTCATAAAAATGAGGCTTCACCGCATGTTTCCCATACGCAGGCTGATCGCCGCGCTGGTTTTGTCGCAATTCGCATTCATTGCCCCCGTCTCCGCTGCCCCTGACGCAGATGCCCTGCGCACCGCCATCAAGCAGAACTCCAGAGACACCGCATCATTGCTGGAAAGGCAGGAAAAACTTGCCGGCGAGCTCGATAAGCTGGCGGTGGACATGGCTGCGGCAGCAAAAAACAACAGTTCGGAAGTCGAGGAAGCCCGCCTGCAACTGGAAATCGCGGAGATCGACTTCAAACAAAATCCGAACCCGCGCAGTAAGCGCCAACGCGATATGGCGGCGGCACGGTTCCAGGCCCTCGGTGGTCAGGCGGGCACGGCCAAAGCACCGATCGATGTCAACGCGCTGCGCGCCAAACATACGGCGATCAGCAACGAACTCAAATTTATCAACGATGAAGTCTCGCGTCTGGACGGCGAGATGTCAGCACACCGCAAAAACCTGCGCGCGCTGCAGCAAACCACCGCCGAAAAAAGCCGGCCCGCTAACAAAGCCGCCGCGCAGAAAACCGCAGGCAAACAACACAGCGGCAAAGCAAGCGGCGGCGCCAAAAAGTACCGCGAACCCGCCCGCCCGGATCAGCCTGCTATTACGCTCGATGAAAATTTCACGTTGCTGCTGAGCAGCGCGGATATCAACGCCGAGCGCCGGCGTATCAAAGTGCCGGCGAGCGATGAGCCACGGGTACTGCGCAGCAAGGGTCTGGGCATCGAAACCTGGCACAACGACAGCAAGTCCGACAGCAGTTACACCCTGCGCGAACAGGCCGACGGTCAGTTCAAGGGCGTGATCAAATTAAAGCGCGGCCTGAATGTGCTGCGCAGCGGCGAGCACCGCTGGGTGATGGAAGTACCGGCGGAAGATGACGGCGCGGCCTATGTCTTCGTGCTCGATAACGCGGCAACACCGGCGCAGCTCAAGTGCTGGTCGGGCAAGCGCTAAGCCGGCTGTCTGTTAACCGGGTAGAAACAACTCACTAACTCCTCCCCTTCTGCATGCGGCAGTGGCGACAACGCCGGCCGCTGCAGAAAACACATCTCCGCTGCTTCGCTGCACCGGTCCGCATAGGCACAGGCACCGGCACTCCTTACCGCCCCGATAAACTGGGTGGCAAAATCATTTTGCGGACGATTGCGTTCAACTTCCGGATCCGGCACCGGACTGGCGGCCAATAAATCCCGGGTATAGGGATGGGCCGGGGTAGCGAATAGTGTCGCGCTCGGCGCCAACTCCACCAGCTGACCGTGATACATCACCGCCGTGCGATCGGCCAGATAGCGCACCATCGGCAGGTCATGGGCAATAAACAACAGCGCCACACCAGTCTCAGCATTGAGCTCGCGTAACAAATTAACAACCTGCGCCTGCATGGAAACATCAAGTGCGGAAATCGCCTCGTCGCAGACCACCAGCCGTGGCCCGGCAATAAAAGCCCGCGCGATGCCGATGCGTTGACGCTGACCGCCGGACAGCTCATGCGGGTAGCAGCTACTGTAACGCCAACCGAGGCCGACGCGATCGAGCCAGTGCCGCGCCTGCTGCTCGCACTTACTGCGGTCGCTGCCGTTCAGGCGCAACGGCTCTACCAGTGAATCGAACACCGTCATGCGCGGGTTTAGCGAGCTATGGCTGTCTTGAAACACCATCTGGATACGCCGTGCGTTGGCGCGAAACTGCGCGCGGCTGAACTTAGCCGGCAGGGCCTCACCGTCAAATAATAGGTCGCCACCGCTGCGGCTATAAAGCCCGGTCAGCAGCTTCCCCAGCGATGACTTACCCGAACCGCTCTCGCCGACCAGACCGACTACCTCGCCGGCGGCGATATCCAGATCGACGTTATCCACCGCAGCAAAGCGTTGTTTGCCAGTCCCGAATTCGCAGCGCAATTGCCGCGCTGACAGCAGCGGCTCAGCCACGATGCCAGGCCTCGCGCAGCGGCTGCGGGCAGTCTGTGTGGCTGAGCCAGCAGCGGCTGCGCTGATGGTCCGCCGCATCCAGCAAAGGCGGTGATTGATTGCAGACAGTCATCGCCTGCCCGCAGCGCTCCATAAAACTGCAATGCGACAGTTTACGGCGCAGATCCGGCGGCACACCGGCGATGCTCTGCAATTGCACATCGCTTGCCAGCAGCGACGGCATAGACCGCTGCAGTGCACGGGTATAGGGATGTGCGGCGCGGTAAAACACATCATTCACGCCACCGCTTTCGACGATCTCGCCGGCGTACATCACCGAGACATCGTCGGCGAGCCGCGCTACCACACCCAGATCATGGGTAATCAACAGCAGTGCCATACCGCTCTCACGTTGTAACTCCGCCAGCAGCGCCAGCACCTCGGCCTGCACGGTCACATCGAGCGCGGTGGTCGGCTCGTCGGCAATCATCAGATCGGGCTCACAGGCCACCGCCTGCGCAATCATAATGCGCTGCAACATGCCGCCGGACATTTCAAAGGGATAGCGTTTTAGCGCCGCATCCGGACGCGGCACTGACATGCGCTCAAGCAAAGCCAGTGCTTTGGCGCGCGCCGCCGTCGCGGTCATGCCGCGATGCAAACGCAAGGTCTCGGCGATTTGCGCACCGATGCGCATGGTCGGGTTCAATGCGGTCATCGGGTTCTGAAAGATCATCGCCAGACGGTTGCCGCGCAAACCGCGCCAGCGTTGTTCATCGATGCCGGCGACATCGATACCGTCAAAGCACATACGGCCGGCAGACATGGTCGCCGCGGCCGGTTGCAGGCCGAGCAGGCTGAGGCCGGTCAGCGATTTGCCGCTGCCCGACTCGCCGACCAAGGCGCTACAGCGCCCGCGTTGCAGGCTTAAATCGACACCGCGGATGGCGTGTAAATCGCCGATCGACAATTGCAGGTTTTCAATCTCGTAGAGGCCGCTGCTCATATCAGACGCTGCCTCGTGCGCACGTCGGTAACATCGCGCAGCGCATCGCCGAACAGGTTAAACGCCAATACGGCAATGCTGATCAGCAGCGCCGGAAAAATCAGCTCATGCGGGTGCGACATCATATGCCGGATACCCTCATTGCAAAGCGAACCCCAGGACGGCGTCGGCGGCGCCACCCCCATACCGATAAACGACAGAAAGGCCTCGGTAAAAATCGCCGACGGAATCGCGAAACTGAGCGACACCAGCAACAGCGGCAGAATATTCGGAAACAGATGGCGGATAATCAGATAGCCGCGACCGGCACCGGCGATGGTCGCCGCCTGCACATAGGCATGGCCGCGCAGCTGCAACACCTGCCCGCGCACCAGCCGCGCCGGCCCCGGCCAACTCAGCAGCAGCATCGCCAGAATAATGGTGTTGATACCGCTATCACCGGGGCCGATGCCGAGGCTTACCCGCAGCAAAATCATAAACAGCAAAAACGGCAGCGCGACCACGAAATCGGCGAAGCGCATCATGTACTGATCGACGCGGCCGCCGGAGATCCCTGCCAACGCGCCATACAGGGTGCCGAAGGCGGTAAACAGCAGCGGTGCCACCAGACCGACAAATAGCGAAGTGCGGGCGCCGTGAATCAGCCGCGCCAGCATATCGCGACCAAAGGCATCGGTACCCAGCGGATGCGCGGGAATGGTTACCTGCTGCCCCTGCAGCGACGCGGCGGAGACACCGGTTTTGACGAGACCGTGCATCTGCGCTTCAAACACCGACAGTGCCGCCACCGGACTCACCCGCAGGCTCAGCTCCTGCAGCGCACTGCCGCCGGCATCGAGCGCGACCAGCCGGTACACATAAGCTTTTCGCCGCAGCTGCAGCCGGTCTCTGTAAGACAGCTCTGTAACCGTCGCCAGAGGCAGGCCGGCGACGGTATCGCTGTTCGCAAGCTTGCGATAAATCGCATAGCGGGCGGCGCCGTCGACCGGCGGCCATACCAGATCGACAAACTCGGTGTTGGCATTGACCGCGGTCAGCTGCTGCGCCGCTGGTAAATCCACCTCCGCGTAGGGATCGACCAACAGCGCCTGATAGGAGCGCGACGGCCCCACCGAGACATCCGACAACCACTGTTCTGCGGCGCTTTGCGGCCACAGCACCGGCCCCAAAACCGCGAACGCAAACAATGCCACCAGTACCGCAAACGACAACCGCGCCTGAGCGTTGGCGGCGAGCCGGTTAAGGAGACCCGGCACGGCCAGTGGTTCGGCATCTTTTATCGCCTTGCCGTCGCGCTGCAGCGGTGTAAACAAGCCGGCGTCTATGCTGCTCATTGATCGGCTCCGTAGAGGCGAATACGCGGATCAATAAAGCCATAAATAATATCGACCACCACCACGACCAACACCAGAAACGCGCCGTAGAACACCGTGGTGCCCATAATCACCGTGTAGTCGAGTTGCTGCACCGCCTGCACAAAGTAGCGGCCCATGCCGGGGATCGCGAACACCAGTTCCACCACAAAGCCACCGGTTGTGATCGCCGCGACCGTCGGTCCGAGTTCGGTGACCACCGGTAACAGGGCGTTGCGCAGTTCGTGGCGGCGGAACACCTGCATCGCGGACAGGCCCTTGGCGCGGGCGGTGACAATATGATCCGCCGACATCACCTCGAGCATCGACGAGCGCATCAGCCGCGTCAGATAGGCGAGCGTGCCGAGACCGAGCACCAATGCCGGCACCCAGATATGCGACGGCGAGCCCCAGCCGGCAACCGGCAACAGTTGGCTGCCGTGCCAGCTATTCATATTCACAATCGCCAGTTGCGCCAGTGCCGCAACCACAAAGCCGGGCACCGAAATGGCGGCGATGACCGCCACCATCACCAAACGGTCGGCGACCCGGCCGCGAAAATGCGCGGTCAACGCGCCGCCGAGAATGCCGCCGATACTGGCGAATAGCAGCGCCGTGATACCGAGCACGGCGGACACCGGAAAATGCTCGCGCAGAATATCGTTGACCTCGCGATTCTCCTGCGCAAAGGAAATGCCGAAATCGCCGCGCGCCATATTGCCGAGAAAGATCCCGTACTGTGCCAATAGCGGTTTATCGAGCCCGTAGCGCTTTTCCAGATTGGCGCGGATTTCCGGCGCCACCGCTTTTTCATTGTCCAGCGGGTTACCCGGCACCAGATGCATGGCAAAAAACGTCGCCGTAGCGATAAACCATACGGTGACTAGGCCCGCGAACAGGCGCCTGATAATCCAGCTTATCATTCGCTATGTTCCAGCCAGGCAAACCGCAAATTCAGATCGCCACCGAAGACCGGCCGGTACAAGCCCTTGAGCGCGGGGTGACGCAGGTATAAATCGACTTCTTCATAGATCGGCAGGATCACCACATCGTCCTGAATCAGTTGCTGCATCGCGGCAAACGCCGCAAACCGGACTGCGGGGTCAGCGCTGTTGCCGGCCTGTTCGATCAGCGCGTCATAGGCGGGGTTGTTATAGCGGCCGCGGTTGTTCGCGTTCCAGGACGCAAACAAATCGGCAAAGGTCATGGCGTCGTCGTAATCCGGCCCCCACCCCGCCACCGAGATTTCGAACTCGCCTTTGCCGCGCTTGGCGATAAATTGTTTGAAGGTCTGCACATCGATCTGCACGCTAATGCCGAGGGTTTTATTGAGCAAAAACTGCAGATACTCCGCCTGCTCGATCGACAGCGGTGAATCACTGGCGAGCAAGGTCAGCGGCGGCAGCTGGTCCACACCGAGCTCTTGTTTCGCCTGCGCCAGCCAGCGTTGCGCCGTGGCTAAGTCCGGTTTTAAACGGCGCGCCGGGTACTCATCGCGGAAACGGCCCTTGTGTCCGCGCACCGTCATCGGGAACAGCGAGCGCCCCGGCAGCGTGCCGGGACGGCCCATCATTTTGTAGACCACCATATCCGGGTCATAGACCGCCTGAATCGCCTTGCGCAGGGCGAGATTGGCGGTGACATGTGCGGGCCGGTGATTGAACTCAAGAAAGAACAAAGCGGCGGTTTGAAACTGTTCGACCCGGTAGCCCGCCTGCATGGCGCTGTCGAGCGAGCCCAAACTCAGCGTCGTATAAGCGGTATTTTCGTTCTTAAACAGATTGAACTTCGCCAGTTCGTCTTTGGTGACATAGGCGTAGTGAATTTCATTGAGTCGGGTGGCGGCGTTATTCCAGTACTGCGGATTGCGCCGCATCAGAATTTCAGCGCCGTGCACCCAGCGCGCCAGTGTGAAAGGCCCGTTGTACACCGCCTTATCATGGTCGGCGGCATAGGCCCGCCCCCACTTCGCAACGATATCGCGGCGCGCGGGATAGTAGCTGACCCAGGCGGTTAGACTGACAAAATAGGGACAGGGTCGTTCGAACAGCACCTCCAGCTCATAGTCATTGACCGCACGCACACCTAAGGCAGAGACCGGTAATTCACCGCGGGTAATCGCTGCGGCATTTTTCACCGGATTAAAAATAAACGCGTACTGGGAGGCGGTCGCCGGTGCCACTACCTGCTGCCAGGCGAACACAAAATCATGCGCCGTCACCGGCTTGCCGTCGCTCCAGCGCGCGTCTTTGCGCAGCCAGAACCGCGCGCCCTGGTTGTCGCTGCTCCAGCGCGCGGCGACAGCGGGCATAATCTTACCGTCGGGACCGTACTGCACCAGGCCTTCCATCACATGCACCAATATTTCGCTGCTGATGGCGTCGCTGCTGGTAAAGGTATTGAGCGAGGGCGGCTCGGCATCGAGGGTCAGCGTGATGCGCTGCTTAGCGACGTCGATCGCCTGCGCGGACACGGCGGCGGACATCACCAAAAACAGAAACAATAGCGCGGTTTGCAAGTATGTTGGCGCGCCGCCGGCTTTGGGAGAATGGATAATCAAAGTCTGAAGCTTGCCAGCCCGCGGCCGCCTGTTGAAGATGCACAGTTGAGGCCTGCTACAATACTGCGCCCATGCCTGAGCCGCCACCCTTTGACTACTGTCCAGCCGATCCTGAATTGGAATGGCGCGACGGCGTACCCTATTCGCTGCGCTTCGGCGACAGCTACTACTCGCAGGACGACGGGCTCGCCGAGAGCCGCCATGTCTTTATCGACGGCAACCATCTCAAACAGCGCTGGCAGCAAGCGCGCGCCGCGGGCAGTTTCAGTTTCCGTATCGGCGAAACCGGATTCGGCACCGGACTCAATTTTCTTGCCGCGTGGCAATGCTGGCGCGACATCGCCGCTGATGACGACCGCCTGTTCTACATCGCCACCGAAGCCTTCCCCTTAAGCGGCACCGATATCGCGCGGGCACTGAGCCGCTGGCCCGAACTCGAGCCGCTGTACCGGGAATTAATCGCCGTGTTGCCGCCGCGTATTCACGGCCATCACCGCTGCGTGCTGGACGGCGGCCACGTCACGCTGGATTTGTGCTACGGCGAATCGAGCGAATGCCTGCGCGCGTGTCTCGACGGCTCCGCGCAAGTGTTACAACACAGTGATCGCCGCGGCATCGATGCCTGGTTTCTGGACGGCTTTGCACCGGCGGCCAACCCGGAACACTGGCGGGCGCAGCTCTGCGGCGTGATTGCGCAACTCAGCGCCGACGGTGCCAGCTGCGCCAGCTTTACCGCCGCCGGTCATGTGCGCCGCGCCCTCAACGATGCCGGTTTTGATGTTACCCGCAGCCCGGGATTCGGTCGCAAACGGCATATGACCACGGCGACGCTGCGGGCGGCAGAAACAAACAACCAAGAGGCCGTACCCTGGCACCGGCCATCCGCTGCCCGCCATGCAAAAACCGCTATTGTGATCGGTGCCGGACTCGCCGGCTGCAGTTCCGCCGCAGCGCTGGCGCGGCGCGGGCTGCGGGTCACGGTACTGGAAGCCGGCGCACAAGCAGCCGGCGGCGGCTCGGGCGTACCCGCCGCGCTACTGTATACACGGCTGTCACCGGCGCCCGGCGTCATGAACCTGTTTACGCTGCACAGTTTTCTGCACGCCGTGCGCCACTATAAAAAGCTACCCCGCGACGGCGCGCCGGGTGTCGTGCAACTGATGCATACGGCGCAGTTGCGCGGGCATTACGCGCAACTGCAACAACAGATCGGTGACTGCGACTGGCTGCGCTTTCTCGATGCCGATGCCGCCGGTGAACTGATCGGATTACCGGTGACACACCCGGCGCTCTATTTTCCGACCGCCGATAGTTTTAAGCCCGATCAGATTTGCCGCGAATATCTGCTATCGGACAATATCGAGTTAATCACACAGACAACTGCCACAGGCGTGGCAGCCGATGCCGGCCAATGGCAGGTCACTACAGAGGCCGGCGCGACCCACAGCGCCGATGTTGTGGTGATCGCCAACGCCATGGCCGCCACACAGTTCGAACAAACCCGGTGGCTGCCGCTGCGCCCGATCCGGGGTCAGCTCAGCATGATCGACCGCGA
>JBFJYC010000127.1:0-9227 GCA_041622815.1 Spongiibacteraceae bacterium
CGTGTTTGAGCGCCACGGCTGCAATGCCGACGCGCTGGTGGTGTAACGGACTTAGCGTTCCAGGTGGGCGAGCTTGCCCGGTACGCCGTTCCATTCTTCGGCATCCGCCGGCGCTTCTTTCATCTCAGTGATATTCGGAAATACCTCGGCCAGTTCGGCGTTCAGTTCCAGAAATACCTGCTGATCTTCGGGCAACTCGTCTTCGGAAAAAATCGCGTCTACCGGGCACTCCGGTTCGCACAGCGCGCAGTCGATACACTCGTCCGGGTGAATGACGAGCATGTTCGGGCCTTCGTAGAAACAATCCACCGGGCACACTTCGACACAGTCGGTATGTTTGCACTTTATGCAATTTTCTACAACTACGAATGTCATGCCCGGGGTTCCTCGATGCGACTGTCGGGCCACTGACGTTCAGGCCCCGAAAAAAAGAGGCGGTATTCTACCATCGTGATTGGAAATAGGTAGCAGTGGCGAAAGCGGTCACTGCAGCTGCTCACGGAGTTCGTAGATTAATGCCAGCGCCTGCCGCGGCGACAGGGCATCGGCATCGGTATCGCGCAGTTTGCCGATCAGCGGGTGCTCTGCGGCGGCAAACAGGTCCGGTTGCGGGTGTGCGGCCGGCGCTGCCCCCGGCTGCTGCGCAGTGGCAGAGGATTGTTCCAGCTGCTGCAGTTTGGCGCGGGCGGTGTTCAGCACCCCGGCCGGAATGCCCGCCAGTTTGGCCACCTGAATGCCAAAGCTCTGATTGGCGGGGCCGGCTTTGACGTTGTGCAGAAAGACAATGCCGTCGCCGTACTCGGTGGCGTCCAGATGATAGTTCACCGCCAGCGGGTAGCTGTCGGGCAGGGCCGTCAGCTCGAAATAGTGGGTGGCGAACAGTGCACAGGCCTTGACCCTGTCAGCCAGTTCCACCGCGCAGGCCCAGGCCAGCGATAAGCCGTCGAAGGTACTGGTGCCGCGGCCGATTTCGTCCATCAACACCAGGCTGCGCTCGGTCGCGTTGTGCAGAATATTCGCGGTTTCGGTCATCTCCACCATAAACGTCGAGCGGCCGCCGGCGAGATCATCGGCGGAGCCGATACGGGTGAAAATCTGATCGACAATCCCCATTTCAGCGGAGGTGGCCGGCACAAAACTACCGATATGGGCGAGTAACACGATCAGCGCGGTCTGCCGCATATAGGTGGATTTCCCGCCCATATTCGGCCCGGTAATCAACAGCAAGCGCTGTGCGGCGTCGATGCAGGTGTCATTGGCGATAAACGGCCCATCCAGTACCTGTTCCACTACCGGATGGCGGCCCTCGCGGATATCGATGCGGCTGTCGCTGACAAAGCGCGGGCGGCTGTAATGATTGCGCTCGGCCTGCAGCGCCAGATTGCAGATGACATCGATATCGGCCAGTGTGGTGGCGCAATCCTGCAGCGGGATCAGTTGCTCTTTCAGCAGGCCGAGTAATTGCTCATAGAGCATTTTTTCGCGGGCCAGTGCCCGGCTCTTGCTGGTGAGGGCTTTTTCCTCGAATTCCTTCAGCTCCGGCGTAATAAACCGCTCGGCATTTTTCAGGGTTTGGCGGCGGGTATAGTCGTCCGGTGCCGCCGCGGATTGGGCGCGGCTGATTTCGATGTAGTAGCCATGCACGCGGTTATAGCCGACTTTCAGTGTGCTGATGCCGGTGCGTTCCCGCTCGCGCAACTCCAGCTGCACCAGGTAGTCGCCGGCATCGCTGCTGAGCCCGCGCAGCTCGTCGAGTTCGGCATCGTAGCCCGGCGCGATCACGCCGCCGTCACGGATCGTCATCGGTGGATTATCGATCACCGCGCGGCGCAGCAGCGCTGTTGTTTCGGTAAAGTCTGCGAGTCCGGCGCGCAGCCCGGCAAAGGGTTCCGCCAGTGATTCAATACTGCTGCGTATGCCGGGCACGGCGTCCAGTGCCATCAATAAGCGCGTGCAGTCCCGCGGTCGCGCGCTGAGCAGGGCGATGCGGGAGACGATGCGCTCCATATCGCCGACCGCTTTGAGTTGCTCGCGCAGTTCATCGTGGCGCTGTTCGGTGAGCAGGCTTTGAATCCGGTCGAGGCGCGCTTCCAGCTGTTGCTGATCGCGCAGCGGCTGCCGCAGCCAGCGCCGTAAATTGCGCGAGCCCATCGCGGTGACGGTGTCATCCAGCGCGCTCAGCAGGGTTGCGTCGGTGCCGCCGCTCAGATTGGTTTCCAGTTCCAGATTGCGGCGACTGGCGGCATCGATCGCCACCAGCGTATCGACCTGCTCCGGGCCGATACTGCGGACATGGGGCAGGGCGCCGCGCTGGGTGTCGCGTACGTATTGCAGCAGGGCGCCGGCGGCGACCAGCGCGACCGGCATATCGCCGCAGCCGAAGCCGTCCAGATCGGCGGTGCCGAATTGCTCCGCCAGCTGCCGGCGGGCGTGCTCCTCGTCGAAATCCCAGGGCGGGCGCGGCGTTAAACCGGCGCTAGCGGGGTTGCTGAGTGGCGGCCGCGACTCGTCGAACAGTAATTCAGCGGGTTGGATACGGGCCAGTTCGCTGCCCAGCGCGGCGGCCGCTACCTGCGAGATGCGAAAGCGGCCGCTGGCCAGATCCAGCCACGCCAGACCGCAGATATCTCCGCGCTGGTAGACGGCGGCGAGCAGGCTCTCGCGGCGGTCCTGCAGCAGCGCTTCATCGGTGAGGGTGCCGGGGGTAATAATCCGCTGTACCTGCCGCTCGACCGGGCCCTTGCTGGTGGCGGGGTCGCCGATTTGCTCGCAAATCGCCACCGATTCACCGCGCTGCACCAGCTTCGCCAGATAGCCGTCGGCGGCATGGTAGGGAATGCCGCACATCGGTATCGGTTCGCCGCCGGATTTGCCGCGCGCGGTGAGGGTGATGTCCAGCAGCTCCGACGCCCGCTTGGCGTCGTCAAAGAACAATTCGTAAAAATCCCCCATCCGGTAGAACAGCAGCTGCCGCGGGTGCTCGGCCTTGATGCGCAGAAACTGCTGCATCATCGGGGTGTGGTCGCTGAGATTGCTGTGGCTGTCGGGCTGGGCGGCGGGCATTTCGGGTTGTGGCTGCAGAGGGCGCGGCGCGCGGCGCCGTCGGGACGCACGATTGTAAAGGATGGCATCCGGATTGCCAGCCCGCGGGTGTGCCGGAATCTCAACAAATCTTGCAGACGCCGGATTTGTCTGCTTTACTGTTCAAACGTACAGTAGTAAGCTCGCTCCTGTATTAACACCGCATACCCGACACGCAAACCTGCGTTGAAACTGCGACCGCGATCCGAACGACGAAAATTGACGAGGTGCAACATGGATGACAACAAACAAAAAGCTTTAAACGCGGCTCTGGCGCAGATAGAACGCCAGTATGGCAAGGGTACGGTTATGGTCATGGGCGATGACCAGCGGCAGGCGATTCCGGCGATCTCCACCGGTTCGCTGGCGCTCGACATCGCGCTGGGCATCGGCGGCCTGCCCAAGGGCCGGATCTGCGAAATTTACGGGCCTGAGTCCTCGGGTAAGACCACACTGACCCTGAGCGCCATCGCCCAGTGCCAGAAGAATGGCGGCACCGCGGCCTTTATCGACGCCGAGCATGCCCTCGACCCGGTCTACGCCGAGAAGCTGGGTGTCAATATTGATGACCTGATCGTGTCGCAGCCGGATACCGGCGAACAGGCACTGGAAGTCACCGATATGCTGGTGCGTTCAGGCGCGGTCGATATTCTGGTTATCGACTCGGTTGCAGCATTGGTGCCCAAGGCCGAGATTGAAGGCGATATGAGCGATTCCCATGTCGGTCTGCAGGCACGGCTGCTGAGCCAGGCGATGCGTAAGCTCACCGGCAATATCAAGAACAGCAATACACTGGTGATTTTTATCAACCAGATCCGCATGAAGATCGGCGTGATGTTCGGCTCTCCGGAAACCACCACCGGCGGTAATGCGCTGAAGTTTTATTCCTCGGTGCGTCTGGATATCCGCCGCATCGGCGCGGTCAAAGAGGGTGATGAGGTGGTCGGTAACGAAACCCGCGTCAAGGTGGTGAAGAATAAGGTGGCACCGCCGTTTAAGCAGGCGGAATTCCAGATTCTGTACGGCCATGGCATCTACCGCATGGGCGAGGTGATTGATCTGGGTGTGAAGCAGGGCTTAATCGACAAGTCCGGCGCCTGGTACGCCTATAAGGGCGACAAGATCGGGCAGGGCAAGGCCAATGCCGCGCGCTACCTGCAGGAGCACGCAGAGATCGCCGAAGAAATTGAGACCGAAATCCGTCGCCAGCTGCTGAATTTGTCCGGCCCGGCCGAGGCTGAAGAAAAAGCGCTCGTAGAAACCGATGATGCGCCGCTAGACGCCTGATTATTAAAGGAAAATATCCTCCGATGCAGTTCCCCTTACAGGCACTATTGAGTGCCTGTTTTTTTTGGGACATATGAATTCAGGGCTGAAAATACGGCGATACGTACATGGTCTTATGCTGCTGCGAGCAAACCACCTGTGTGAACTGGTTCACGTTGCAGCGCGCCCGGCAGGTGCATGATTGGCGGCAAGTGACTGGGTTGTCGGGCCATCGCATGCTGCGAACGGCTACAAGCCAGCGGGATATCAGCACCATGAACGGCATATTACAAGCGCAGAGAAATAAGCCCGGCAGCGGGCTGAATTACCACAATATCGACGCCGCGGAGATGCGCCGTCGGCAGCTATTGCAGACCGCCTGCCAGATTGTCGAAGAGGAGGGTGTTGAGGCGCTGAAACCGGCCCGTATCGGTGAGCTGTCAGGTTGCGCCCGCACACTCGTCTACCGCTATTTTCCCGATCGCGATGCCATTCTGAAAGCGATCGCTGAATCGTTTTACGCGCAGTTGGATGAAAAGTTCGCACATGCCGATAGCACAGCATTGCAGGTGGTACAGGGTCAGGAAACGGCCTGGGCGCAGCAATTCGTGGATGTGATTTTTTCAATTGCCGACGAAATCGGCGCGGCAGCGGTAATTTTGCGGGCTACACCAGCCATTGGTGAAGACTATGGTGACTTCCTGAATGAAATTTACAGTCGGCGTGAGCAATGTTTTGTGTATTCGTTGCGGGAATACTGCGCTTCTCCCGCAGAGATACGGATGTTGATCGACAGTGCTTATATTCTGTCGGCGGTGACCCTGTCGGCGGCGCGTCGCGGCGACATTAGCCCGGCACGGGCCCGCGCGATGGCCGCGGGCACGGTTGCTTCTTTGCTTGTAAACTGGCGGCGTGATCACACTGCTCCCGCGACCGGTAGCAACGTTAAGGAATTTGCCCGCTCTGGCTGAAATCGCACAAAAAATCCGTCACACCGCCGTTGATATCCTCGCGCGGCGTGAACACTCCCAAAAAGAGCTGTTAGACAAGCTCGATCGCAGATTCCCTGAGTCCGCTATCGTGCGTGAGCAACTCGCCTGGCTGCAGGCGCAGGATCTGCAGAGCGATGCCCGTTTCACGGAACAGTTTATTCGCAACAAAAGCAGCCGCGGCTTCGGCAGGCGGCGTATCCGTATGGAGCTACAGCAGCGCGGCATCGCCGATGATATGGCGGAAGCCGCACTCGCAGAGTGCGGTGTGGACTGGCGCGCAATCCTGCTTGATGTCGTCGACAGAAAATACGGCGATACCCCCGCGACCGACTACAAAGAATTGGCGAAACGCGCGCGCTATCTTCAGGGCCGCGGCTTTGACAGCGAGGCGATACGAGACGTTGTCAGGCTGGTGTCCTCAGAACAGGCCTAGACGCTGCCAGAACCAGAAGGCGGCGATGCCACCGATCGCATAGCCCGGCACGATTTTCACCCACCGCGGCCAATGCGTCCGGATTCTGAGCGCCACAGCCGTTATCGCGCCGCACGCGGCAATGACCGCCAGTTGCCCGACTTCGATACCGATATTGAAGGTCGCCAGTGCCAGCGGCACTTCGCCGGCGGGTAGGCCGATTTCACTAAGCGCACCGGCGAATCCCATACCGTGCAACAGCCCGAAAAACAGGCAGATCAGCCAGCTGTTGCGGTAGAAAAATCCCTGCGTATTGCCGCGCAACCATTCGGCTGCGGTAATCACGATGCTGAGCGCAATCAGCGATTCGACCAGGCGCACCGGAAATTCCACGTAGCCGAGCACTGTTAGCGCCAGTGTTACCGAGTGGCCCACTGTAAATAGTGTGACTGTCCATACTAATTTTTTTGTCCAGCCAATCAGCAGGAACAGCGTGATGACGAACAGCACATGATCGATGCCGGTGATCAGGTGTTCGATGCCCAGCACCAGATAGTTCCAAGCAATCTGGCTGACACTTTTCGCGGCGGGGATGGTGAATGCTGCGTCGTCCGCACTGAGCATATGGTGAAAATACTGGCCGTTCTGAAACTGCAGCTTTAGCAAAATACCGGAACCGGCCGCCACCAGTTGGTCGATCTTTATCGTGTGGCCAACCAGTGGCTCGCTGCATTGCAGTGCCCAGCGGGTGACGCGCCCGGTGCCGATGACCTGCTCGGAGGCAGGGCCGGTCATATTGCACACCGCGGGTAGTACCGGCTCCGGACGGACGCCGCCGGCCAGTTTTAGAGGGATTTTCCAGCTCACATCAAAGCGGTTGCTATCGGTTTCTTCGAGGCTGAGTAGCCCGGGGGCGAGCGGATGGGCCGTCGCCGATAGCGGCAGCAATAGCAGTACAAAAAACGCCAGTGCGCCGTTTAATAATTTGCGTGTCATTGGTTGCGGGGCTTACTCGTTATCTTGTGTCTGTGGCGCGCGGTACCAGATCGGTGAGGTCCAGGCACGCTCCTGAATTGTCGGTGAATAGAATGCATGGGATTCTTTCTTCATGCAGCACTTGCCGTAAACATCGTCACCCCAGGCGCCGTCTTCGAGTGCGGCAGCGGTGGCGCTGGCAGCCTGCGCCGCACAATTCTCAGCAAACGGATTCACACCGGCGGCTTTGCACTGCAGGGTGCTCCAGCGGCAGCTGGGGTTTTCCAGCACGCGCGCATAATAAAACGCATCCTGCGCCGGATTGAAGTCCGGGTCGCGCCATACCGCACACAGATTGCTGTGACCGGGCCCGCGCGGTGCACAGCTGTGCGGGTCGACGTCGGCGCCATTATCAGCCGAGCCGGCAACATCGATCACCTGTTCATGGGTTTTGCCGTCTGCGTCGACCCAGCCCTTGATGATCTGAATGCGCTGCAGGTCGGTACCGGGATTGGATTTCAGCCCCGCGTCTTTAACCGCGCTGACGACAAAGGTCGGTGCATCGGCAGTGGCGGCGGCCAGATTGCCGCCCATCGGTACACCGCCGGCATAGCCGCTGGCGACCAGATCCGGCGATGCGCACAGCCCGCTGTCGTAGTCCCAGCCACCGAAAAACCGCACCGTCGGGCGGGTACCGCTGGTGGCGTAGGTTTCCTTGCGTTTCATGGCCGCGAAGATGGCATCGCGGCTGTTCTCTTCGGCCCAGACCACCGCATGCCCGCCGGGGTTGGAGAAGAAGTGATCCTGAATATTGCGGTACTCCGCGTCGCGTTGGCCGAGATGACCGACGTAGTTATCCTCTTCTGCCGAGCCGGGAGTTGCGGAGTGGGAATCGGTCGAGCCGATAAAACCCATTTGGAAAGGATTGATGCCGTTCTGCTGGCGGTAGGCGAGACCGTCCTTGAGGACGTTGCGAATCATATTGCGGGGTGCGAACTCGTCGATCGGCACCGCTGCGGCGCGGTCGGTCTGCACTTCGCCGGCAACACTACCGAGCATCGCGAGGTTATCGGCCTCAACCTGCTCGAAATCGCAGAGCTCATCCTCGGTGAGGACGCCGCGCCCGGCGAGGCGGTCGAAGCGGCATTCGGAGCTCGCCTTGTGTTGTACCAACTCGATAATGGGTTCAAAGAATAACCGGTCATCGAGTTCCTGTTGGGTTTTGGGGTCGCGGAACATCATGCCGCCGGACAGGTTGGAGTTATGGGGGATGGCGATCACGTCGCAGCCGTTGCCTTTGTCGGTGCAGCCTTTGCGCAGCCCTTTCCATAACTCCGGAAACTTGTAAGTCCCTGTTTCATATGTGGAAATCGGCCGCTCCAGCACCCGCTCATTGCGGAAGATGACATTGCGGTGCAGGTTGCGGTAGTTCGGCGCATCGGTGTATTCGTAGCCGACAAAGGTGGTGAAGCTACAGGCACTGCTGCGGTCGTAGTGGTCCTCGGCGGCCTGCTGAATATTCTGCCAGGCTTCCATCTCACCCTCATCGCAATCTGACAGCGTGCAGGCAAAACTTTTACTGCGCACCGCGGCTTCGCTGGCGACGCCGAGGCTGGACCACCAGCCGGCGGCGAGGAGTTGTACCCAATAGGTATCGGCGCGGGTCATGATGCAGTGCGGCCACCAATAGCCGAGCCGCGACGCGTCCGTGGTGCAGACGTTAATCTGGCCGAGAAATTCGGCGTGGTCGGTGACGCCGGTGAAATCCAATGGCCGTTGGATTTTCGCCTTGAGTTTTTGTTCGCCGACTGAATTGGACAGCGTGATCGCCTCACCTTTGGCGTAGCGGTAGGCGTCCCATGGGTCATTGCGCTGATTGGAAATATACGAATCGAAGCTGTAGCTGGTGTGCACGTGCAGGTCGCCGTACAGAGGCTGCTTCAACGGTTGATAGTTTTCACAGGGCTCGCGTTGTTCGGTTCGTTCAAAAGGTTGATCCGCTGCGCCGGCGCCGGCCGTAAATAAAAAGAGTGTTGTTACGATATTGATTATTTGGCGCATCTTTCTGGTCCTGACAAACACTTTTTCGAGGGCGCAGATACTGCATGATGGATGCGCTATTGTCATGTGGCGGCTGGCATCTCCGACTGTGTTTTCCGGTCATTCGCTGCGGGGGGAAAAGTCAGCATAACTGACCTGAATTGCAGTCTGCGGTGATGCGCCAAACCGTCTACACTCGCCGCCGAATCCGCTATTTCAACGATTATTTGAGGCAGCAGCAATGCAGATTGAACTAACCGAAAGCCAGCGCGCCCTGCAGCAGCAGGTTCGCGAGTACATGACCAACGAAATCATGACGCCCGACCTGCTCGAAGAGAACAAGGACCCGGAAATGCGCGAGGGTGGCGGGCCGGTGTGGCGAGAGAAATACGCGAAGATGGGCGCCGACGGCTGGATCGGGCTGAGCTGGCCCAAGGAGCTGGGCGGCCGCGAGCTGACGC
>JBFJYC010000128.1:0-9120 GCA_041622815.1 Spongiibacteraceae bacterium
CGCAGGGCGTGCCGGTGCAGACAACAATCTATCCGGGCACAGATCATGGTTTTGTCGGCACCGGTGGGCCCGGCGCCGATAACGATAAAGCCATTGCGGAAATAAGCGACTGGCTTAATAAAAACGAATCTTAATACACTGTATTACGCAGGGTATGGCTGCTATTGCGGGTAGTAGCGGCTGATGGTATCGACGACGCAGGCCGGCCGCTCGCTGCCTTCGATTTCAACGGTAATACGGGTTGTCGCCTGCACCGACCCCTTAACTTCTTCGACCGCGATCACCTCGCCGACACCGCGAATGCGCGACCCCACCGGAACGCTGCTGGGAAAACGCACATTGTTACAACCGTAGTTGACGCCCATTTTAACGCCCCGCACTTCGACGAGTTCCGGCAGGAATACGTTAACCAGCGACAGGGTTAAATAACCATGGGCGATACAACCACCGAAAGGGCCGTCTTTGGCCTTCACCGGATCGACATGAATCCACTGATGATCGCCGGTCGCGTCAGCGAATAAATTAATGCGCTCCTGATCGATGGTCAGCCATTCACTGGCGCCCAACTGCTCGCCCTGTGCGTCAAATAATTCGGCAGGCGTGTTAAAAATACGCGGCATAGCTTTTCCTTAAACAGTTACAGTCTTTCGATAATCGTCACGTTGGCCTGCCCGCCACCCTCACACATCGTTTGCAGGCCGTAGCGCCCGCCGGTGCGTTCAAGTTCATGCAGCAACGTAGTCATCAATTTGGTGCCGGTCGCTCCCAACGGATGTCCCAGCGCTATTGCACCACCGTTGACGTTGGTCTTCTCGTGGGGATAGCCGGTTTCCTTCAGCCACGCCATCGGTACCGACGCGAAAGCCTCATTGATTTCGACTAAATCAATATCGTCCAGTGACATGCCGGCTTTCTTAAGCGCCCGCTCGGTCGCCGGAATCGGCGCGGTCAGCATCCAAATGGGATCGTCGGCGCGAACGCTGATATGGTGAATGCGCGCCCGTGGTGTGAGGTTGTAGCGTTTTAACGCGTTTTCCGAAACCACCAGTACCGCGCTCGCTGCATCACAGGTCTGGCTCGATACCGCCGCTGTGACGCGGTCACAACCGAACAGAAAATCCAGCTCCGCCATTTTCTCGAGCGTACTCTGACGCACCGTCTCATCGTTTGTGACGCCGGCCAGGGGGACAATTTCGCGATCGAAACGGCCCTCGTCAATGGCGCGCTGCGCTCTGTTATGTGACTCCAAAGCATATTCTTCCAGATCACGGCGCGACAAATTCCACTTTTCGGCGATCATCTGTGCGGAATTAAACTGTGTCGGCGGCTCTGCGCCATAGCGCTCTACCCAACCGGTGGAACCTGAAAACGGGTCTGCGAAACCCAACGCCTGACCGGCGATCATCGCCGAACTGATCGGAATCTGGGTCATGGTTTGAATACCACCGGCCAGCACCACATCCTGCGTACCGCTCATCACCGCCTGTGCGGCAAAGTGCACCGCTTGCTGAGATGAGCCGCACTGCCGGTCGATAACGACACCCGGCACCCCGACGTCCAAACCGGCGGCCAACCAGGCACTGCGCGCCACATCGCCGGCCAGCGGTCCGATGGCATCACACACACCGAAGATCACATCGTCATAATCCGCATCCGGAATACTGTTGCGCCCGACGATGGCTTTGATGACATGGGCGCCCAGATCGGCGCCGTGAATTTTCGATAAACCGCCCTTGCGGCGACCGGTGGGACTGCGGCAGGCATCTACAATATAGGCTTCAGCCATGGGTATTCCTCTGCTACTGAACGGGTTGTCGGATTACTTGTCTTTGAAGCTTGCGTCGCGCTTGTCGATAAAGGCTTCACGGGCCTCCTGTGAATCTTTCTGCATATAGGCCTCAAAAGTGAAACCCTGCTCCCAGCGGTATTTGTCTTCGAGATTGCCGTCTTCAACACCATTAAGCGATTCTTTAGCGATACGCATCATCACCGGCGACTTGGCGGCGATTTTAGCCGCTATTTCCTGCGCCGCGGTGAGCACCTCGTCCTTGGGCACCAGTTTTTCAATGGCACCCAGGCGGTAAGCTTCTGCGGCATCGATAAATTCACCGGTAAAATACATGTAACGCACTTTTTGTACCGGAAACATACGCTGCAAATGCGCGCCCATACCCATTGCACCACGATCAATTTCGGGAACCCCGAAACGCGCACAATCCGAGGCGACTACGATATCCGCGGAGCCGCAAATACCGATACCACCGCCGAGCACATAGCCGTGAACCGCGGCAATCACCGGCTTCGGATTACGGTGAATCACTTCATAGGTCTGATAATTGGCGCGGTTCTGCTCGATGATGAGGCTATTGTCACCGGCGAGTTCTTTGACATCGACACCGGCGTGAAAGCCACGGCCCTCAGCGCGGATGATAATCACGCGAACATCGTCGTTGCGGCCGAGCCCTTCGATCGCCGTCGCCATAGCGAACTGGCTGGTCGTATCGAAGGCATTGACCGGCGGATTGTTCAGCGTGAGTACCGCGATGCCGCCATCGATACTGATGTCGAGCGGTTGTTCCATGATAGTTCTCCGGCAGAAAGGCACGATATTGACGGGGGCGCAGCTTACAAGAAGCCCGCGGACACAAACAATATCATTTGCGGCGGATCCGCTACATAAAAGCTTAAATGCCGTGCTTGTTACTCGTCTGGTAAATAGGTTTTAAAGGCGTCACCCAGCGCATCCTCGGTTTTCTCCGGCACGCGGTAGTAGGTTCTGATATCCAGCGAGCCATCATCGTTGAAACGGTAGGTTTCAATACTGTAGCCGATCGAAGTCTCACCGTTGCTGGTGATGTGGTTCTCCAGCAGCCAGGCCACTTCGTTGCCGCAGACCATCAGCGTACCGTCCTGAATTTTAAATTTTACGAAGGACTGAAACAGGTCCCAGGACGCCGTGATCTCCTCAAAACCGACCTTCTCCGGAGTACCGACAGGGTCGAGCATCCTGAAATCACCCGGCGCAACCTGCCGATAATTCTGAATCCAGGCATCTTTATCGCCGGCGTTCCATAATTTCACGTAATTATCCGCCCAGTTGAGCAGCGCTTGTTTCGACGGACAGGCCATACGATTTCTCCCAGATAAATTCATGTAAAATTAACAGCTAGTTATAAAAGGGCTCAATAACAAAAATGGCCGATAGCACTACACAGCACGGGATTGCCATCATTGGCGCAGGATTCTCCGGAATCTGCCTCGCCATCAAGCTGAAAGCGGCCGGTATCACCGATTTCGTGCTGCTGGAAAAGGCCGCTGATGTCGGTGGCGTCTGGCGTGACAACACTTATCCCGGCGCGGCCTGCGATATACCGACAGCGCTCTACAGCTATTCTTTCGAGCACAACCCCGAATGGGACTGCAAATGGTCCGGGCAGGCGCAGATTCTGGACTATATCCGCAATGCTGCGAAAAAATACCAGCTGTATTCTCATATTCGCTTCAATGCACAGGTTAGCGGCGCAAGCTGGCAGGCGGAAACAAAGGACTGGCATATTAAGCTCGCCGATGACACCGAGATCGGGGCACAGCATCTGGTCAGTGCCGTCGGTCAGTTGCATCACCCCAGCGTGCCCGATATTGAGGGCGCTGAGCAATTTAAGGGTGCCATGTTCCACTCCGCGACCTGGGACCATAACGTGCCGCTCGCAGGCCGCCGGATCGCGGTGATCGGCACCGGCGCCAGTGCGATTCAATTTATTCCGCAGCTGGCGCAGACTGCTGCCCGCGTCGATATTTACCAGCGCAGCGCCAATTGGATGCTACCCAAAATCGACAGCCCCTACGCTGACTGGCAGAAATGGCTGCGCGCAAAACTGCCGCTGTTAAGCCGCTGGGACCGATTACAGAATTGGCTGCTCGGAGAAATCGGTATTCTGCCGGCGATGCATGGCAACCGGCTGGTACAGGCCATTATCCGGCACAAAACGCTGTCGCGGCTGCGGAAAACCGTCAGCGACCCGGAAACGCGCGCGGCGCTGACGCCGGATTACCCGGTAGGCGCCAAGCGTATCCTGTTCTCCGATGATTACTTCGCAACCATCAACCGGGATAACGTTAAGCTACACACCGGCAAGGTCCTGCGCATTAACGAGCACACTATTGAATATGAGGGCGGTGTCAGTGAAGACATCGACGTCATCGTTTTCGGCACCGGTTTCATCACCAATCCGTTCCTAAGCGATATGACCATTCTCGGCCGGGGCGGCGTGGACCTGCATGCACACTGGCACAACGGTGCGCACGCCTATCTCGGCGTCTGTACCGCCGGCTTTCCGAATTTCTTCATGATGTACGGCCCCAATACCAACCTCGGTCACAATTCTATTATTCAGATGATTGAACCGCAGGCGTCGCTCATTGTCAGAGCGGTGACCGCTCTCCGCGACAGCGGCAGACGCAGCATCGAAGTGCGCGATGAGATAGAAACGCGCTACGACGACGAATTACAACAGCGCCTGAACAAGATGGCCTGGACGCAGGTGGATAGCTGGTACCGGGACGGCAAGCGGATTACCAATAACTGGGCCGGCGGCACCCTCGAATACAAGCGCCGGATTGGCAATTTTCGCGATGAGGACTACGTCTATCAGTAGCTTTTATCGGGTCGTTGCCGCCAGTCGAGCCAACACCAGTAATAGTAATTACAAATCGATACAATAGGATTTAATCTATTTAAACTATCGATAAATTCCCGCATCATAGGCAACTCAATTTACAGCAAGGAGCCTTACGCATATGAAACTTCAAGTACCGAACGTCACCTTCAAAACCCGTGTCCGCGATGAATCAGTCACCGGCGACAATCCCTTCCGCTGGCAGGACGTGACCAGCGATGATATTTTCAACGGCAAGCGCATCGCTGTGTTTGCGTTGCCGGGTGCGTTTACACCCACTTGCTCCAGCACCCACCTCCCCGGTTACGAGGAGCACTATGACGCACTCAAAGCCGCAGGTATTGACGAAGTATATTGCCTGAGCGTTAACGACGCCTTCGTGATGTTTAAGTGGGGCCAGGATCAAAATGTCAAAAACGTAAAATTGTTACCCGACGGCAATGGTGATTTCACCCGCCAGATGGGCATGCTGGTCACCAAAAACAATCTCGGCTTCGGAATGCGCTCCTGGCGCTACTCGATGGTGGTCGACGACGGGCAGATCGAGAAAATGTTCGTCGAAGAAGGCTACGCCGATGATTGCGGCGATGACCCGTTTGAAGTCAGCGATGCCGCCACGATGCTGGACTATCTGGAAAAGCGCGCCGCCGCATAGCGCCTGCCGCAGTGGCTGTGAACGGGTCGGTCTCTGATTTAAGCCGGCCCGTTTCACAGCCGCGTTTTACCCCGCTCTAGCCCGTTACTACTTTCCACCACAGCACCAGTTAGTTGCCGGCCGGCACGCATATCGGGGTAAAATCCAGCTGCTAATTTTACCCCCAGCAGCTATCACTCCCCAGCCGAGGAAAACGCGATGTCCGGAAAGACCGTCTCAATGGATCAGATCGATCCGAAAATACTCGAAGAGTTTATTGTCCAGGCGACGGACAAGCCGATGGTGCCGCTACATCCGCCGACCGAGGCAATGCATATCGGCGACTGCGATCTGCCATGGATCGACTTCGGTGACGGCGTTGCGATTCAACTGCTTAAAGTCGATTTGTCGCAGGGGCTGTGGATCACCCGCAACCGCATGAAACCCGGTTCGGGCGTGGTCAAGCACTACCACACCGGTACCGTGCTCGCATTTACAGTTCAGGGCGGCTGGTATTACAGCGAGTATCCCGACACGGTCAATCGCGCCGGATCATTTCTCTACGAACCCGCCGGCTCCTGCCATACGCTGCGGGTATGCGAGGACATCGAAGAAGACACCATCGTCTGGTTTGCGATTTACGGCGCCAATCTCAATATCGACGACAAAGGCAATGTTGTATCTATCGACGACGCCTTCAGCGTGCTGGAAGGCTATCGTGCATTCTGCGCGTTGGCCGGCGAATCCACCGACAACGTTATCGTCGTCGGTGAACAGTCTAAATAGACGCTGAAGGCTTCCGACTATGGATCCGGTGAGTCAGGGTGCACTGGGCGCAGTCGCCGCTCAGAGCGGCGCGCGGCGGCCACAGGCGAAAATAGCCGCCGGCGTTGGCTGGCTCGCGGGAATGGCCGCCGATCTGGATGTTGTTATTCGCTCCGCCAGTGACCCGCTGCTGTTTCTGGAGTACCACCGCGGCTTCACCCACTCGCTGCTTTTTATTCCCTTTGGCGGTGCACTCACCGGTTTGCTGCTCTATCTATCGCTGAGGACCCGCAGTGATATGCGGCTATCGGCCTATATTGGTTTTGCCACCCTCGGCTACGCCACCCATGCCCTGCTCGATGCCTGCACGACCTATGGTACGCAGCTACTGTGGCCGATCAGCGACACCCGCTTCGCCTGGAACAATATGTCGATTATCGATCCGCTCTATACCGGCATCATTTTGCTGTTGCTGCTCATCGGCACGGTTAGACACCAACCCGCTTTCGCGCGCTTTGCGCTGATCTGGGTACTGGCTTATCCGATGTTTGGTGTTTTACAGCGCGAACGCGCCGAAGCTGCCGGTTTAGTGCTGGCGCAATCGCGCGGCCACGCGCCGCTGTCACTGGAAGCCAAGCCCGGCTTTGCCAACCTGCTGCTTTGGAAAACTATCTACGAATACAACGGCAAATTTTATGTCGACGCCGTACGCGTGGGTACAAAGATCAGAACCTTTGACGGCGAATCCATCGCCCGCCTGGATCTCAACAAAGACTTTCCCTGGCTTGCACAAAGCAGCCAACAGGCGAAGGATGTAACACGGTTTAGCTGGTTTTCCCGCGGCTATGTCGCCGTCGACCCGGCACAACACGACCGCATCATCGATATCCGTTATTCATTCCTGCCCAACCAAATCGGCGGGCTCTGGAGTATCGAGCTCTCGGAATCGGCGAATGCCGACTCCCATGTTCGCTACGCGACGCACCGGCAAATGAATAACGCGCTGCAACAATACTGGCGGATGCTGACCGCAGACTAGCCGGCCAATATCAGGTCCGCTGCTTTTTCGCCGATCATCACACAGGCCGCGTGGGTATTGCCGGACACAATAGCCGGCATAATCGAGGCGTCTGCGACCCGCAAACCGGCGACGCCATAAACCCGCAGTTGTTGATCTACCACCGCCAGCGGGTCGCTGCCCATCTTGCAGCTGCCGGCCAGGTGATGCACCGGCTCGCCGGTTTGCCGCAGGTAGTTCAGAATATCAGCATCGGACTCGATCGCAGGCCCCGGTGCCAATTCATCGCCGCAATAGGCGGCGAATTCGCTATCCGCGAGAATTGCCCGCGCCTTGCGGAAGGCCGCCACGGCGGTTTCGCAGTCCGCCGGCGCAGTCAGATAGTTGACCCGGATGTCGGGCGCGTCTTGTGGATTTGCTGATACCACATGCGTCCCACCCCGGCTCTGCGGCCGGATCCCGCAACTGGCGACGGTAATGGCATCTATCGGCACCATATTGCCCTTCGCATCCCGCTCGCTGGCTGCCGGGGCAAAATGAATCTGCGCATCGGGTGTGGCGGCCGTATCCATGGCTTTGTAAAACACCGCCACCAGCGCCGCCGGATAACCGAGAAAACCCCGCTGTAAAAACAGATATCGCAACAGATTGCGCAGCATCGCCAATGGTTGCGATTCGCTGTAGTAAGACTTCGCCGCAAGCAAGCCCTGCACGATATAGCCGTTCCAGTGGTCGTGCAGATTTTCGCCGACACCCGGCAGATCCTGCACCAGAGGAATACCCAATTGCGCCAGCCGCGCCGCCTGGCCGATACCGGACAGCTCGAGCAGCTTCGGTGAGTTAATCGCACCAGCGCTGAGAATGACTTCCACCGCAGCGTTAAATTGCACTACTGTGCCCTTGAGCACGGCAACAACACCGCTAACACGCCCCCCCTCGATACTGAGCCGCTGTACATCCACATCGCTGATAACGGTCAGATTGGGCGGTCGCAGCGACTTATCGAGATAGGCCTTCGCCGCAGTCTGCCGCCGGCCCTTGAAAATATTCGCCGGAAAGCGGCTGACCCCTCGCTGGCTCGCGCCATTGAGTTCCGGGTTATAGCGGTGCCCGGCACTGACCGCCGCCGCGACAAAGCCGTCTGTAACGGGAAACTCATTGTCGACATAGGATACCGGCAGCGGGCCGGTGGCACCGTAGACCCCTTCACCGGGGCCGCGTTCGGCGCGCAGAAAGTAGGGCTCAACCTCTTTGTAACTCCAGCCGGAATTACCCGCCGCAGCCCAGGCGTCGTAGTCCTCGCGCTGGCCACGGACATAGACCATGCCGTTGATCGCACTGCAGCCGCCGAGCACCTTGCCGCGCGGCAAATCCACGCTGCGTCCGCCCAGGCCGTCTTCCGGCACCGTGGCGTAGCCCCAATTGTTTTTATGTTTTTTTAATAAGAAAGCAAAGCCGAGCGGAATGTGGATCATGGGATTGCGCGCTGCGCTTCCCGCCTCTAGCAAAAGTACTTGTTGACTACTGTTTGCCGCCAGACGATAGGCTAAGGCACAGCCGGCAGAACCGGCGCCGACCACAATATAGTCGAAAGCGGTTTTCATGCCGCCGTAAAACTCAGACCTTCACCGATCTCAAGCTGGGTGCCGACAAACTCCCGCTCGGTCATCTGCTGCAGCAATGCGGTGTCGTCGCTACGGGCAACGGTACGTTTCCCGTCCGGTGTATCGCAATAGACAAAGCCGTGGGAGATGCCGGCTTTGTTGTAGGACACCGTGTAGCCGACCACGGTCGCCGGCCCGGTGTAATTATTGGTCGTTGGCAGCGCCTTATCGACCGCGGCCACCTGCTCGGTAATATCGTCGTACCGATAACCCTGCTGCGCCGGGCTATTCGAGAATACTGCGACCGCCTGCTTGCCGAAGATACCGCTCAGATTTGAGGTCAGACCGAAGGCGCGATCGCTGCTATTCTCACGCAGGACCTCCGCCATCCGGGCAACACCGTCCAATGCACCATGGTTATAG
>JBFJYC010000129.1:0-8898 GCA_041622815.1 Spongiibacteraceae bacterium
CAGTCACCGGTATACAGCCCGATGATCCTCAATGGTGGCGGCTTTGGTTTATTTGCCAATCACTCGCTGGTGATGGCGTCGTATATTTCCCGCGCGAACGCGGGAATTATTGATATGCGGGAGCTGCTGGAGCGTGGCTAGCCGCGCGTTCCGGTTCGCAGCGAATCCGCCACCGGCGAATTAAAGCGACGCTTTCAGTTCCGGGTACTGTTCCGGTCGCAGACGCGGCCCGTACTGGGAAACCACCGTCGCCGCTGATTTCGCGGCAAAGTGCCCGGCGCTGATAAAATCGTGGCCGCAGGCAATCGCGTGCAGAAACGCACCGGCAAACATATCGCCGGCGCCGTTGGTGTCGACGGCCTTCACCGGGTGTGAATCGATTTCAGTCAGCGTTTCACCGTCAAATAGCAATGCGCCATCACCGCCACGGGTAATGACAAATTGTTTGGCAGCGGTTTTCATTGCCGCAATGACGGCGTCCCGATCGCTGCTGCCGGCCCAAACCTGCGCTTCGGCCTCGTTGCAAAACACCAGATCGAGGCCTTCGCCGACGATCGCAGCCATATTGTCGCGAAAGAATTCGACCATACCGGGGTCGGAGAAGCTCAGCGAGGTTTTCACGCCATTTGCCTGTGCATGATTGCGGGCTTCAATAGCGGCGGCCAGGCCCGTGGGTGAGGTCACCAGATAACCTTCTATATAGACGTACTCGCTGGCGGCGAGGGCGTCGTGATTGAGCTCGCTCGGCGCCAGTGATTCGCTGATCGCGAGATGGGTGTTCATGCTGCGCTCGGCATCTGGTGAAATCAGCACCAGACAGCGGCCGGTAATGCCGTTTTCCCGGTTGTCAGCGGAATCGAAGTTACTGCCGACGCCGGCGGCACGAATATCGCCGAGGTAAAAATCACCGTCTTCATCGGTGGCGACTTTGCAGGAGAAAAAGCAGCGCGAACCGAAATAGCTGGCGGCGACAACGGAATTACAGGCGGAGCCACCGCTGGCGCGTTTGGCATACACCAGATGGCCGCTGAGCGCGTCGGCGATTGCCTGCTGCCGCTCGGCATCGACCAGCGTCATCATGCCCTTTTCCACATTGAGCTCGATCAGCTCGCTATCCGATACTTCGATTTCCGTATCCACAAGGGCGGCGCCGATGCCGTATATCTGGTATTGCCGTTCACTCATAATTTAACTCTGATCTGCGGGTAAGTTGAGGGCGCGTATTATGGTCATCCGGGACTCGCTTTGCACGTGTCCGCAGGGTGATGCGTGGTAATATCAGCCGATGCCCAAGGTGCCAAAATCCTCTCAGCGCAAATCCGCGACACCCCGCAAAAAAGCCAGCACCCGCAAGCCCCGGGCCAAGTCTGCTGCACCGAAAAAACACGCGTCACCGGCAGCGCGTGGCCGCGGTGGTTTGCTACTCCGGTTTTGCATGGCGATGGCGGTTGTGTTGCTGGTGCTGGTGGCCTGGAGCGATGCGCGCATTCAGCGCGCCTTCGCCGGCAAAATGCATGACCAGCCCGCCAAAGTCTTTGCGCGGCCGTTGATACTTGCCAGTGGTGTCGCTTTCAGCGCCGCAGAACTGAACCGCGAACTGGTGGCGTTGGGATACCGTCTGGACGCACGTATGCGCCGCTCCGGCACGTATCAACAAAACGGCAATGACTTTTTGATCTGGTTGCGCGAGTTCCGCTTTGCTGACGGCCACCGCCAGTCCCGCAAAGTACGGGTTATTCTGAATTACGGCAGCGTGCGTGAGGTGCGGGCCGAGGACGGGGAAGTACTGCCGGAAATCCTGCTGGAGCCCAAGGTCATCGGCGGGATCTATCCCGGTCGCAATGAAGACCGCCTGCTGACGTCGCTGGAAGACACGCCGCGGATGCTGGTGGAAACCTTATTGCATATTGAAGACCGCAACTTTTATAAGCACTTCGGGCTGTCGCCGCGGGGCATCGCGCGGGCGGCGATGACGAATCTGCGGGCCGGTCGCACAGTGCAGGGTGGCAGTACGCTCACGCAGCAGCTGGTAAAAAATACGGTACTCAGCCGTGAGCGCAGCTTTTATCGTAAGTTTCTCGAGGCGATCATGGCGCCGCTGGTGGAGCTGCGCTATACCAAAGACGAGATTCTGGAGCTGTATTTAAACGAGGTTTACCTCGGTCAGGAGGGGTCACGCGCGATCCACGGTTTCGGGCTGGCAGCGGTGCACTATTTCAACCGGCCGCTGACCGAGTTGTCGATGGAGCAGATGGCGATGCTGGTCGGTCTGGTGAAGGGGCCGTCTTACTATGACCCCTGGCGGCACCCCGAACGGGCGCGGGAGCGCCGCAACGTGGTACTGGCTGCAATCGCCGCCGAGGGCTGGCTCAATAATGCGCAGCTCAGGCAGGCAGAGGCGACGCCACTGCGGCTCGCAAAAGCCAGCGCCATTGAAGGCGTCTACCCCGCTTATATCGATCTGGTGCGCCGGCAACTGTCGCGGGACTACCGCGCCGAGGATTTAAATACACAGGGGCTGCGGATTTTTACCCCCTTCGATCCGTTGCTACAGGGGATGGCTGAAAAGTCCGTGACCGAATCCTTGAAGAAGCTCGGCAAGGATTTTTCGGAAGTTCAGATCGGCATGGTGGTGACGACAGTGAACAGCGGTGATGTGGTGGCTGTGGTTGGCGGCCGCGAGCCGCGTTTTGCGGGCTTCAACCGGGCGCTGGATGCGGTGCGTCCGGTCGGCTCGTTGATTAAGCCGGCGGTCTATCTCGCGGCATTGCGCCAGCCGCAACGTTACTCGCTGGTGACCAAGATCGAAGATGCCGAAATCGAGCTGCAGAATGTCGATGGCAGTTTCTGGAAGCCCCGCAACTATGATCGCAAATTGCATGGCGAGGTGATGCTGCATGAAGCGCTCGCCAATTCCTACAACTTGGCAACCATTCGCCTGGGCCTGGATGTCGGTCTTGAGCCGGTGTTGCAGACGCTGTTTGATCTGGGTGTCGGCCGCCGCTTGCAGCCGTTGCCGTCGTTACTCCTCGGCTCGGCGGAACTGGCGCCGATCGAAGTCGCCGCAATGTATCAGACCATTGCCGCGGGCGGTCTGCGCAGCGGTCTGCGCTCGATCTATGCGGTGACCGATAGCAAGGGCGAGTTGGTTGCACACTACCCGCAAAAACCAATGCAAACCGTGTCTGCGGCGGCGATACATCTGCTGCAATATGCGCTGCAGGAGGTCGTGCGCGAGGGCACTGGTCGCGGTGTCTATGAGCGCTTGCGGCAGGACTACCGGGTCGCCGGCAAGACCGGCACAACCAACGAGTTGAAGGACTCCTGGTTTGCCGGCTTTGCCGGTGATTACGTCAGCGTGGTGTGGATGGGGCGGGATGACAATCAACCCGCCGGCCTCACCGGTAGTCGCGGCGCGATGATGGTGTGGCGGGAGTTTATGGCCGCCGCCAGTCATGAGCAGATGCCCTTTGTAAAAGAGCGCGACATCACCTACGAGTGGGTGGACGCCGAATCCGGATTTCTGACCCGGTCCGGTTGTGCCAATGCCCGTTATATGCCTTTTATCACCGGCCACGAGCCCCGCATCAGCAGCGACTGTGGCGCGGGCGGCCAGACAATTTTTGATTGGTTCCGCCGTGCCCTCGACTAAGTCAGCACTCACCCCCGGACAGCTCAGCGCCGAAGGTATTGCTGCGGTGCAGGGCCGTATCGGGGCAATCGATATCCGCAAGCGCTGGTGGCGACGCTGGGTTCGCCGCTCGGCGGTGGCGATTATTTTGCGCGAGCACGACGGGCAGGCCGAAGTGCTGATGATTAAACGGGCCGAGCGGGAGGGAGACCCCTGGTCCGGCCATATGGCGTTTCCCGGTGGCCGCATGGAGGGTGACGATGTGCATGGCCTGGCGACGGCCACGCGCGAGACCCGCGAGGAAGTGGGCATTGAGCTTGATCTGTGCGGCACCGCCATAGGCCGGCTGTCGGATATTCGCGCCACCGCGCACTCGCGGCGCCGGGTGATGGTGGTGACACCCTATGTTTTCACCGTCGAAAAAACGCCGGCGGTGGAGTTGAATCATGAAGTGGCGGAGGTGGTATGGGTGCCGCTGACCTTTCTTGCCGACCGCGCCAACACCGAGACCATGTTGTGGCAGCGGCGCGGCATTAAATTAAGCCTGCCCTGCTATCTATACCGGGGTTATCGGATCTGGGGGCTGTCTTTGCTGATGCTGGACGAGTTGCTGGGGCTGCGGGAATAGGCCGGACTAGTCGCCGGTTTGTGGCTGCGCGGGCTTTTTCTGTGGTTCCGGGGCCGGCGGCAATTCAACGCCCTCCTCGGCGAGTAGTTCGAGCAGCGATTGCCGGTCCTCATTCTTGCGCAATTCGAGGCGGGTATCGATTAATAACTGGCGGCTGTCACTGTGTTCCCGGTTGGCCAGCTCTAGTGTGGTCAACGGCACATAACCCGCCAGCCAGCCCGCGAGCAGCTCCATCAGCACCGGCGCGCGTTTCTTGTCCCGGTACTGCCAGCGGTCGCCGGCAGCGACATTGCCGTGGACAAAGTCATCTTTATATTCCAGCCAGTTCACACCGCAGCTCGACAGGGCGTAGTCATCGACACGGCCGAAACTGAGGCTCGGTGTATTCGGATCGAAACCACCCTCGGGAATCTCTTTAATTTTTTCGAGCGCGAAGACCCATTCGCTCGCCACCGGGAACTTGTAGACCGAGGGGCGGCAGAGTTTGCCATTGTCGCCCCAGACACGAATGTCGCCGCGGTATTCGGTACCGCGGAAAATACGGCTCACTTCCATATCCAGCGCATTGCCGTTGTGATTTAGCACCTTGCCGCTGACTATCAGGTCGGCAGACTTCTGGCTGTCGACAAAGGGCCCCCGCCAGAGGCAGTCGCAGGCTTGGGCTGCGCCCGCGCCGGCGGCAAAGATCAGGCCGGCGACAAGGCCGTAACAACGGCGTTTAGAAGTGGTAGATAACACCGATAAAACCGCCGTCGATGGTCAGGTCCGCTTCTTCGTCGCCGTCATCGTGGTTGAGATTGAAGCGGCGAAAACCGGCTTCGACACCCAGCCCCAGGGCTGATTCCCAGCCGATAACAGCCTGCGCATCAGTCACGCTGCTGTCACCGATCGACAGCGCGTCCAACGTTGCACCGGTATACAGGCCGGTAAACGGTAAGTCGGCGCGGACGCCGGCAAACAGCATCGGTATCCAGCTGTCGAAATCAAAGCCGCCGCTTTGGCTGCCGTCACTGAAGCGAATGCCGCCATCGAATTTCCGTGCTGTCAGGCCGAGGTCCAGCGACACCACATTGTCGAGGACTTCGTAATAGGCGGTGACATCGGTGTGGCTGAGGTCGGTTTCGCTTTTGCTGCCGGCGCCGAAGGTCTTGCCGTCAAAGATAATGGTGGATTGGGTGCGACCACTGATTTCCAGCTCGCTCTGCCGCAGCCGCAGGTTGGGCAGCAACGGCAGCGGGTGTTCCAGATGCACGTACAGGACGTTGCCATTATCCGAGCCATAGTCCAGTGCCGAGTCGACATCCGCGTCATCGTTGCCGTCGCGCACCGAGCCGTCCCAGCTCTGTTGCCAGTGTTGGGCGCCGGCATACAGGCCCACGATATCGGCGAGTGCAGGATTGGCCAGCAGTGCGAGCAGCAATAATGTTTTTTTCATAAGTAGGGTTCCGTGAGCGTGAGTCGGGTGGTCTAGCGGTTGAGAAGTTCGGCGGCGGGTTTTGCAAAGTAGCTGAGTACCGCATCGGCACCGGCGCGTTTGATCGACAGTAATGATTCCATCATCACGGCGTCGCCGTCGAGCCAGCCGTTTTTCGCGGCGGCTTGATGCATCGCGTACTCACCACTGACCTGATAGGCAAAGGTCGGCACGCCGAGTTCGGTTTTCACGCGACGCACAATGTCCAGATAGGGCATCGCCGGCTTGACCATAATCATGTCGGCGCCCTCGGCCAGGTCCAGTGCGCACTCATGGATCGCCTCGTCGCTGTTGGCAGGGTCCATTTGGTAGCTGTGCTTGCCCGCCGAGCCCAGATTTTCGGTGGAGCCGACGGCGTCGCGGAACGGTCCGTAGTAAGCGGACGCATATTTCGCGGCGTAGGCCAGAATGCGGGTGTTGATATGACCGTTATCCTCCAGCACCTGTCGCACTGCGCCGATGCGCCCGTCCATCATGTCCGACGGGGCTACAATATCGGCGCCGGCCTCGGCGTGTGAAAGCGCCTGCCGGCACAGAGCGGCAACGGTTTCGTCGTTTAGCACATAGCCCGACTCATCGGTAATGCCGTCCTGGCCATGAATTGTGTAGGGGTCCAGCGCGACGTCGGTAATCACGCCCAGTTCCGGTACCGCATCCTTCAGCGTGCGCACACAGCGTTGTACCAGTCCGTCGCGGTGCCAGGCGGCTTCGGCAAGTTCACTTTTGCCTTTGGCGCCGACCACCGGGAACAGTGCGATGGCGGGAATGCCGAGGGCGGCGATGGTTTTCGCCTCGGCGGTTAGCAGGTCGATGCTCAGGCGGGAGATGCCGGGCATCGCATCGATGTTTTCACGCTGGCCTTTGCCGTCGAGAATAAACATCGGGTAGATAAGGTCATCCGGGGTCAGTGTCGATTCCCGCATCAGGCGCCGCAGAAAATCCTGTTCCCGCATGCGCCGCATTCGTGTTTGCGGGTAGGGACCGCGATGCGAACTGTGGCTCATGATTGCATATCCTCAAACAGTGTTTGTGCCGCGGCTATGGTAGCAGCGATATCCGCATCGGAATGGGCTGTGGATAAAAATCCGGCCTCGTAAGACGCCGGCGCCAGATTGATACCGGCGTCGAGCATGCCATGGAAGAAGTTGTTGAAGCGTGCAGTGTCGCAGGCCTGTACCTCTGCCAGGTTGTGAATCGCCGACGCATCGGTGAAGAAGAAACCGAACATGCTGCCCGCCGATTGCGCGAGTAGCGGCACGCCGCTGTTTTTTGCCGCGGCGACCACGCCGCTGACCAGTGCGTCGGTTTTAGCGAACAGGCTTTCGTAGAAGCCTTCGGTCTGTGTGAGTTTGATCGTCGCTAATCCGGCTGCCATCGCCACCGGATTACCGGACAGGGTGCCGGCCTGATACACCGGTCCGGCCGGTGCCAGTTGCGCCATCACTTCGCGGCGACCGCCGAAGGCGCCCACCGGCATGCCGCCGCCAATGACTTTGCCGAGGGTGATGAGATCGGCATCGACACCGAACCGGGTTTGGGCGCCGCCGGGGCCGAGCCGGAAACCGGTCATGACCTCATCGAATATCAGCAATGCGCCGCCATCGGTGCACTCGCGGCGCAGTGTCTGATGAAAGTCCGGCAGCGGTGGCACGCAGTTCATATTGCCGGCTACCGGCTCGACGATCACCGCGGCGATTTTACCGGCGTGAATGCGAAACGCCTCGGCGACCGCGTCGCTATCGTTATAGGGTAATACCAAGGTGTGTTGAGTAAGGTCAGCGGGCACTCCCGGCGAGCTCGGTGAACCGAAGGTGAGGGCGCCGGACCCGGCCTTCACCAACAGCGAGTCGGAATGGCCGTGGTAGCAACCGTCAAATTTGATAATCATGTCGCGACCGGTATAACCGCGGGCGAGGCGGATAGCGCTCATGGTCGCTTCGGTGCCGGATGACACCATCCGCACCATGTCCAGATTCGGAATCAACGCGCAGAGCGTTTCTGCCATTTCGGTTTCGATGCGGGTCGGTGCACCGAAGGACAGGCCGTCACCGAGTTTTTCCCGCACCGCGGCCAGTACTGCCGGATGCGCATGACCGGCAATCATCGGCCCCCAGGACAAGACGTAATCGATATAGCGCCTGCCGTCTTCGTCAAACAGATAGGCGCCTTCGGCGCGTTTGATAAAGCGGGGGGTGCCGCCAACCGCGCCGAAAGCGCGTACCGGTGAGTTAACACCGCCTGGAATACGGTTGCGCGCGCTGCTGAACAGTTGTTCGGATACGGTTGATACTGGGTTTGTCATACGGGATTCAGGAGACCTTTTTAAAACGGCTTGAGTACGGCGAGGATGACCGCGCCGAATAAAACAAAGACCGGTAGTTCGTTAAAGAAGCGAAAAAATACATGGTCGCGGCTTTCGCTATCGTCAGCAAACTTGCTGACCAGTCGTCCGCAGTACCAGTGGTAAATCAGTAGGCCCGCAACCAGCGCCAGTTTTATCTGCATCCAGCCTGCAGCCAGATAGGCAGCCGGCGACTGCATTAGTAGCGCGCCACCAAGCAGCACGGTGAGCAGCGCGAATGGCGTAGTAAAGCGGTATAGCTTGCGCTCCATGATTTTTAACTGGTCGCGGGTCGCCTGATCCGCAGACATCGCGTGATAAACAAACAGGCGTGGCAGGTAAAATATGCCGGCAAACCAGCACACCATAAAAATAATGTGAAACGCTTTCAGCCAGAGCATTTAGAAGTCGGGCGGTGACAGGTAAAAGGCCTCGATCGCTTGTCGCGTGATAATACCGACCTCGGGGTACGGACTGCCGACATAGAGCTCGCCGGAAACCAGTATTTTGTCGGTACCTTCAGACACCATCAGCTGACGCGCCTCGTAGAGCGAGCCTTCGATTGCAAGTTCGGGGCAGGCCGGAGAATGAGTGCCGATATTATAGAGGTTTAGCTCGGCGGCGTCCGGGTCCTGCAGTGCGGCGGACAGGGCTTCGCGAAGCGCGTCGCCATCGCGAATAAAATGCTCGGCATCGCTGCCTTCGAGCACAATCCAGCGTTGTTTGCCGGTTAACAATTTCTCCGCCGCGGTGCGTGACAATATCGCTTCGGTGACGCTTACGTCGCGGTCCATATTCGCCATCGCGCTGGCCGCCATCAGTGC
>JBFJYC010000130.1:0-8764 GCA_041622815.1 Spongiibacteraceae bacterium
ATAACATCACTCGGGAAGCACTACGGGAAATCGTCGAAGGCACCGAAACCCGGGCCGGCCGGGCTTTTGATTTCCTGATCCAGGGGCTGATCGTGCTGTCTCTGGTAGCGTTCAGCCTGGATACGCTGCCCGACAATTCCGAATCGATGAAAAAGACGCTGGCCATCATTGAGCTGGTCACAATCCTAATATTTACTGCCGAATACATCCTGCGCCTGTATGTCGCCGAGCGCCGCATGGCGTTTGTATTTAGCTTCTACGGTATCATCGACCTGTTGGTAATTGCGCCGTTTTATATCCCCACCGGTTTGGATTTGCGCGGTTTGCGCGCGATCAGAATGCTGCGGCTGTTTAAGCTGTTCCGCTACAGCAAGGCGATTCACCGGTTCAAAATCGCATTCCGGCTGGTAAAGGATGAACTGGTGCTGTTTGGTGGCGCGGCGCTGGTGCTGATGTATATCGCCGCTGCCGGTATTTATATATTTGAGAACGAAGCCCAGCCCGAGGCCTTTAAAAGCGTATTTCATAGTTTGTGGTGGGCGGTCGCGACCCTGACCACCGTTGGCTATGGCGAGATTTACCCGATTACGATCGGCGGAAAAATATTTACTTTTTTTGTGCTGGCAGTGGGCTTAGCGGTGATCGCTGTGCCGACCGGCCTGATTGCGACGGCGCTGGCGCAGACGCGGCAACTGCCCTCTCCGCCCAAGGATGCCGAGCCACCCGACATTCAGTAAATTCCTATCGCGAGGATACGATTCTGTCGATAGGTACGAATGTTGCACAGCACCGGAACTGCAGCGCTGCCGACTAGCCCTGCACATCTGCATTTGTGATAATTCCGCGATACGCTCCTGAGTACCGGCTTGTCCGCTGTCCGACTAGGCAAATAACACGATGCTATATCCACACGATCAACGTATCGCTGAAGCGCGATATGAAACTATTCGCGCGCTTAATCTCGATACGCCGGAGGCCGTCCGTTCCTATGACAATGTCATCGCTTTGCTTGAAACTTCTTGCGGCACACCAATCAGCATATTCACCGTTCTGACTGAAAAAGAGCAGCTGTTTAAATCCGTCCGCGGGTTGCCACCCGGTGGCACCCCGATTGAGCAGGCGTTTTGCAACTGGACCATATCGCAGGAGAATCTTGACGAAAGTTTTACGGTAGAAGACGCCTCGCTGGATAAGCGCTTTGCTGGAAACCCACTCGTTACAGGTGAACCCAATATTCGCTTCTATGCGGGCGCGCCCGTTTTAGCGCCGAATAATATTCCGATCGGAGCGGTCTGTATTATTGATATCGTGCCACGGAAGATGACGAACGCCGCACGCCTGGCACTACAATCAGCAAGGGAACTGCTCGAAGACGCGTTGCGAATGCAAATGATGTCGATCAAGGATCATCTAACAGGGTTGTATAACCGTCGCTACTTCGACGATGTACTTGAAAGTGAAGCCCGGCGTGCTTACCGGCATATTGTGCCGCTCGCCGCGATGATGATCGATATTGATCACTTCAAGCGGTTCAACGATACCTACGGGCATCAACTCGGTGATGATGCGATAAAAAAAGTTGCATCGATTTTGGGCGATACATTACGAAGAGCCGGTGACATAGCCGCCCGCTATGGCGGGGAAGAGTTCGTGATACTACTACCGGAAACCGACGCGGCCGGTGCAGAAGCTATCGCACAGCGAATTCTCAGTCAGGTATCAGCGCTGAATATCGCTCACAGCGATTCTGAGACCGGCCATATCACGGTAAGCATCGGCGCATCGGTCGCCGGTACAAAATCAGATCTAGACGCAGGCGCCAGCAGCTTGATCGCGGCGGCTGACAAGCTGCTTTATCATGCAAAATCTGAAGGACGTAACCGGGCAGTCGTTCGTAATTTCTCGAATACATAACATACCAACTATGTACGGCCGGCGATTATGGGCCCAAGTAAAGGTTTAGTAGCCCAAACATGCGCCTTAAACAGCGGGAATATTGCGGGCTCTGTTTAAGCATAAGAGCTAAAGTTTATGCGGACTGCAGGCGCTTGCTGGAAGGGAATGGTGCCCGAGGCCGGACTTGAACCGGCACAGCATTACTGCCGGGAGATTTTAAGTCTCCTGTGTCTACCGAGTCCACCACTCGGGCACGAGGGATACTTCACGGTGAGGGCCGGCATTTTACGGGTCAGCGCGCTGTGAATCCAGCGCGCTGGTGGTGCAATTAAGTCCTATTTGCCTATATACCGAAGGCGGCGACCGTATCCAGCGCCATTTTAGTGTATCGGGCAAATGCCGGGCGCTGTGCCAGCGCCGCCAGATATCTGGCCAGATTCGGATAGCGTATTGCATCGAGGGTTTCGCCGGCAATGGTCAGGTTGACGAAGGGGCTATAGCAGGCGACATCTGCAATGCTCAGTTGATCGCCAACCAAAAATTCCCGCTCGCCGATTTTTTCGTTTAACCAGCTGAATAAGGCCGGCTGGCGCTCTTCCAGCGCATTTTTGATCGCGGCCTCATCGGGCGTAAAATTGCCGAGCTTGGAAACCACGCGGTTAAAAAAAACCGGCCCAATCGCTGCGGTAATGTCTTCCTCAGCGTATTTTTCTAAAAATAAGGCCCGCGCGTAATCTTTCGCATCTTGCGGGTACAGGCCGGTGGGACCGTGTTTACGCTCCAGGTATGCGCAGATCACACCGGACTCGCCAATCGTTAAATCACCGTCTTTGAAGCCTGGGACCTTGCCACGCGGACTTACAGAGAGCAGCTCATCGGTTTTGTTCAGCGGTACCACATCATCGCGATGCTCGAGTTCAATGCCCGCCTCGGCGGCGAATATCAGTACTTTTCGGGCGTAGGGAGAAAGATTGATGCCGTAGAGCGTCGCCATGCGCAGATCCTCGAGATTAGGGATTGGCAGGCATTGTGTGGCGTGGTGCCCCGCGATTCAAGATTGCGGCGTGCAGCCGGCTGCTGCATTTATGCACAGCTGCCGGTTTTTCGTAATTCCTTAGACGCCCATACGGGACAGGTTTTCGACAATTTCCCGCAGCACTTTCTCCGCCAGCGGATGTTGCGCGGCGAATTCGGCTTCTAATTGCCGCGCGGTCGCTATCGCCGAATTCGCATCATCGTCGGGCTCTGCAGGGTCAAGTGCGCGATGCATCTCGTCGTCGAAGGCGGCCATGCGTGCTCGGGTCGCATCGTCCAACTCCGTCTGTGCGATTTCATCGCGAAGCTTCGACAGCAAGTCCTGAATTTTCTCATTACTCATAGCTGGTGGTTACCGCGACTGGTTGATTTAAGAGAGCTCAATGCTACTACAGGCGCTACCAGCATTCAGCAGGATGGGTTCCCGATGCGCTGCGGCTACCGTCAGAAGACACCGTGAGTGTTGCACAGCCGGTGTCACCGGTCTGGCCGTTAAGCGGCACCGCCTGCACCGAATACGCGGTTGCGGTGACACCGGTAAAGCTGATGCGGTAAATCCCACTACTGCTGCCTGTCGCGACCACCGCACCGCTGCTGTCGATATCTATTGTCGCTGTCGCGTAACCGAGCCCGGTCAGATCCTCTGCAAAGGCTTTGTTTTCAGTAAAGAAGCGCTGTTGGGATTCTGAAATCGTCAGAATAAAACTGTGCGCGGCCTGCCGGTTGCCGTTTTGCACGTAGGTGCGGTAACCCGGCAACGCAACAGACAGCAGTATCGCGACAATCACCAAGGCCACCATCAACTCAACCAGACTGAAACCAGCTTCTTGTTTTTGCAAGTGATACTGCATCAGTAACTCTCAACGCCTTTTTGATACCAGAAGGTTTTCCAGTAGCTGCCGGTGTTCGTTCGTTCAACACTTAAATCGGGCAGCAACAGGAACGCCGGAGACAATGGCACGATATCCGAGGGGATACCAGAGGAAGTGAGCTGTAAAAACCGGTCATCGTAGGTCGATGGTGTGAGGTTGCCGTCGTCATCGATAATATTGCGGTTCACCTCCGGCGAGCCGTCAAACAGTGACACATTATAAGCGCGCCCTCCGCCAATCGACGGCGAACAGGCCCCGGAAGCAGCCTCACCTGCCGGTAAATAGGTCGTGAAGAACACGCTGCCCCGCACGGTAACCGCTGACGACAGCATTTTCTCACCCGGCTGCGTCAGCTGCATGCGCCAGCCTTTGGTCAGGTTCGCGGTACACGCCGCCGACGTCAGGCAGTCGCTGGTGACATCTCCCAAATCCGACGGCTGCAGTGCAACCCATGTCGCAGGATCCGGCAGCGTTTGGGTATTGTAGTCTTTAATCGCGTATACCCAGTTATTGGTATCGGTCTCGCTGGGGTGCGCACGATCGCCCGAACCGATAATGACAACATCCACCGGGGTACCCGCAATATAGGTGTTGACGATATCCGGGCGATGGAAGAAACGCCGGTCACCGCTACCGCTGACGTCATCGAGCTTGGCCAACTGAACGGCCTGCCAGGCGGTGGCGCGATTATCCGTCACTGTGGAACGCGGGAAATCAATCCGCCATACGCTGCCGCCGCTGTCGCCGACGTAGGCACGGTCATGATAGCCATCGTCGTTGGTGTCCAGAGTCTGCGTAGCCGACGGAATACTATCGATCATCTCTGACACACTATAGGTCGTACTGGTTGCCGCAGGCAGCGCCGCATAGTTTACCTTCCAGATCAGCGCGCCGGTTTCCGCATCGACCATAAATATTGCGTTGCCGTCGTCCGGGGTGTCGGGACTACTATTTAAATCTTTGCCCACACGCAGGCCGGTGCCGGTGTCCCAGCCACCGTTGTAGCCACCGCCAAACAATAGCGCGGTTTTAATATTGCCGGCACCATACTGCACTTTAATCACCTGCGGCGTTGAAAATGTTAACGCCAGCTCTGAAAAATCACCGCTACCACCTTCGATCGTCCACAGCAATGACGGTGCGTCCGGATCGCTGATGTCCAGTGCGTAGTAATTCTGCCCGCCCCGCCGCTGCCCGATGAATGCGTAGACTTTGTCGCCTGCGCTCGCATCCAGCGTACCGTCACTATTGAGGTCCTCGGTATGGATCACGACTTCACCGTCGAGTGCATAGGGGTGTGCCGGTACGCCGATAGTATTGTCCGACAGGCGCGGCAATATCGACAGCGCCGAGCGCGGCAAAAAAGCCCAGTCCTCTACGCCCGACTCAACCGAAGTACTCAATGTGTTTCGGAACATATGCAGCAAGCCGTCATTGCCGCCCATCAGTATGCGGATGTCCGGATTGGCAACGCTATAACTGCCTAGGGCGCCGTAGTTGATCGGCGTCGGCCGGCTGTGTACAGCATCACCCAAAGTCCAGTCGCGCACATCGCCGGTATCCGGATCCAGACCGAACAACCATTTCAGTACGTCAACTACCTCGTCGACCAAGCCCAGACCCATCTCCAGCAGCAGCAAAGCGGCGGTGTCCAGATCAACTTCCAGTTCCTGCAAGGTCGTACCGCTGGTCGGCTCCAATAAAATCCTGCGGTCCGAATCGACCAGGTCGGTACCGCCGAGAATGATCGGCGGACTGGTAAGCGAGGCCGCCGGTATCTGCTGCCCGGCACCGCCGCGGGTCACGAAGCGGCCGTCTTTGCCGGCCACCATAAAGGCCTCTTCCTCGGTCGCGGGTGTTGCCGGGGGCGCCGGCAGCGTCAGCGGATCGGTCCACAGGGTCAGCGCATCAAATCGTATCTTGCCGTCACTGGCGACGGCGGGATTACTGAGTGCATCAACTAACTGCAGTGTCGGTACGCCGTCGATGACATTTTCAGCGATCTTTAGCTTTTTAAGATTACCCGGCCAATTCGGCGCGCCGGTACTGTCTACCGAAAACAGCGCTATAAAGAGATTGTCATAAATCTCCGCGCGGTTAAAAACGTTAACCGGCACCGACGCCGACACAAAGGTCGAACTCTCGCTCAGTATAGAGCGGCCTATCTCCAGTAGGTCCAGACGCAGGTCCTGATAGCCGGCGGCAGTATCTGCCCACTCAATCGCTTCCTGCGTACCGCCCGCCTCGGCATAGCCGTTGGTAGTAGTATTTACCTGCGTTGAAAAAAACCAGGACTGCACGTTCTGCGCGCCATCGACAGAAGGCGCAACATCGTTCTGATACATAAAACGGATGGTGTCGTCGAAGTCGATCTTGTTGCCGGTCAGTCCCATACCGCCATTGGCAAGCGTATCTTTTATCGCATCGTCCGAGTCGCTGTCCTGACTGCTGACCTGAAAAATGATGTTAACTGCAAAAATATTGGTGCAATCCTGCGCGCCGCTGAGCGGGCTGATGTAGCTGGCACCGCTTTCAATCGACGTATCCCAACCCGCACCGGGAAAATCCGAATCGAGATTGTCATTCTTGTTAGTATCCCCGAAGTTCATATAACCGAGGTGGCCGTTATAGATATCCTGCCCGCTGAGATAGCGGAAGAATTCAAAATACAGCTCTTTGCCCTGCATCTTGTGCGACACATTACCCGCCGGTGTCGGAATCGCGTACAGGATATTCATCAGTTCAGCTTTGGCACCGTTGGTATCGCCGGCCTCCAATAATTCGAACCCACGCAGAATATAGCCGCCATTACTGCAATTGGTTTTCGTAGGGCCGGATTTCGGATTGCCGGTGCAATTGTCGTCGTGACTCATCATCAGCCCGACCTGAATGCCTTCAAACTCATCGAGCAAGGAGGCCAATACTGCTCGCATCACATCAAAAGATGTCACCTGCTGGCCGACGGTCACGTTTATAAAATCATTAATAGTGCTGCCGAGTTGCGCTAAACAGTCAGTGCCGGCGGTGCAGAGGTTATTACCGAGATTCGGACGGTAGTCGAGATTGAACATCAGCATCGGCGGCGCGCCGCTGCCGGGGTCGGAGATATAGTAAATGTCGGTGTCATCGGCACGACTGACCAGCGCCGGCAGCAGGATCAGCAAGCTCATCGCCGCCACTGCGTACCACCTGCGGAAGATATTCATTACTGCACTCCCTTGTTTACCAAGGTCATAATGCCCTGTGCCATTACCGCTTTACCGCGCTGGATATCAGTGGCGTCATACGCGGATTCGATCTCAAAATTGGCAACGCTGAAAAGTCCGGCGCTGGAAGACAATTGCCGCGGTGGCGTTGCCAGAAAAGGCGCCTGCCGGGTAATACTGACACTGGTGCGGGCCGCGTCAGAGCCGTCAATCAGCGTCGCCGCAATAGCGACTGTCGTGCTGTCGCAGTTCTGCTGGTTATAGCAATTGGTACTGCCAACACCACCCGACATCGGCAAATTTGAAACATTGACCACCGCACTGGCCAGCAGCGACTGTGCCCGCTCGCGCACTTCAAGATGGGCCTGGTCATTGCGCGCCAGACGGCTGTTAAGTACCGATCCTTTCATTACCGAAACCGTAACCAGACTCATACCGGCAATCAGTACTAAAGCCACCAGTAAAATAACACCGCGCTGTTTGTGCATTGCATAGTTCATCAGTCGACAATCGCCTGTATTTTCAACTTGTCAGAATTGCGTAAGGTGACCGAAGACGCCAGTACACGGCGCAGATAGCCATCGTTTCTCGCGGCCTCTGCCCGGTCGCCCATTTGATAGGCCTTCTCATTGGTGTAGTCCGCGACAGTTTCAATACTGCGCAACAACATATAAATGCGGACCTGCACGGAATCCCGGATTTCCGAATTACTCGGGCTGCCGGTGTAATAATCAACCACCAAATCATCGTCACTATCGACGCCGAACTCAAAATGGATTAACTCAATGCCTTCCGCCAGGCACTGAGTCTCAAAAGTGGTGTCATCGGTGGCCAGACGTTTGATGCATAAACTCGGAATACCGTCACCGACGGTTTGAGACCAGGGTTGCACGTAGAACAGTTTTACCTGATAGCGCCAGTCCTGAACCACACCGGTGGGTAGCGCCGGCGGTGTTGTGTCCTGAAAGATTGTGCCGGTTTGCCGATCGCCGCGCAGATAGGTACCGCCGGCTGTCAACGTCGCGAGCGGCGTGCCCGACACATAGCGCACCGCAATCAGGTCGCTGCCCGCGACAATATCCTCGGCATCCAGACAAGCGTAATCGTCGGTATCGGAGCTGGTGGCATCGTTAACAAATTCGAGCTCATCGAGCGTCAGGTCCAGCCCCCAATTGGTGGCCGGCGCACCGCAGTCTTCGCTCAGTGAGGTACCACTTGTATCGATCAGTGAAGTATCCAGTAAAGCGCCGTAGAAGCCGGCCATTTCCATCGCATGCACCATCTGACGCATCGCGAAACGCCCGTTTTCCTGCATCAGCAGCATCTGCACATCGAATGCCGAGCTGCGCCGGGTTGCGGTGAACATCGTAACAACGAGGATTAAAAGAAAAGCTGAAAGCAGCATCGACAGCATCAGCTCAACAAGGCTCATGCCGCGCTGGCTGCGATGCCCCGTGCATGTTTGTGTGTTCATCAGGACATGAATACGGTAACGACGATCACGCGCCGGTATTCGTTGTTAGTGCCGTAAAGGCCGCTGCTGTCGCCACAGGTTGACAAAGTTGAGTTCTCCATCGTAGTTGATCCGCGCCATGCCAATTCAATAGTATAAAGGCCGACTCCGCCACCCGTGGGACCACTGATACAACCGGTAGGATTAACCAGCCCGCCAACATTTGATGCAAAACCGTTGACCGACTTAGTCTCGGTTTCCCCGTCAAGCAAAGACTCCCAAATCGCCAGGTCCGCCTGCGC
>JBFJYC010000131.1:0-8734 GCA_041622815.1 Spongiibacteraceae bacterium
GCTGAGCATTTCCGCGATCCGGCCGCGGTCGATGTAACCGCACTCGGTTTTGAACGCGACGTCATGACCTGGCGTGTCGGCCGCCTCTCCACCGGCGAAAAGCAACGCCTGAGTATTCTGCGCAGCCTCGCCGTGTCGCCGCAGGTCATTCTGCTCGATGAGCCCACCGCCAGTGTCGATGACCGCAACGCCGCGCGCATCGAAGCGCTGATCCTGACGCAACGCCAACAACGTAACTGTTCGGTGATGTGGGTAACCCACGATCCGGATCAGGCCGGCCATGTCGCCTCACGCCATTTTGAAATCAGCAATCGTACGCTGGCGGAAGCGCTATGAACGTCATCAGCCTCAGTGCGGGCGACCTCGCTATTGCAGCCTCCCTGATCCTAATGCTGGCCGCGCTGAGTCTGAAGCTGCAGCTGCGCGTCGAAAAACCCATTCTCATCGCGGCGACCCGGACCGTGGTTCAGCTGATGCTGATCGGCTGGATTCTCACGCAATTATTCGCCAATGCGACCTTCGTGCTGGTCGCGACCCTGTCGCTCATTATGGTGCTGGCCGCCGGCCGGGAAGTCACTGTGCGCCAAAAACAACCACTGACCGGCTGGTGGGGCTTCGGCATTGGCGCCAGCACCATGTTTCTGTCCTGCTTTACCGTCACGGTACTCAGCCTGACCACCATGGTGGGCGTCGATCCCTGGTACAGCCCGCAATATGCTATTCCGCTACTGGGTATGCTGCTCGGCAACACGATGACCGGCATCGCTATCGGCATGGACCGGCTGGTCCAGGGGGCCGTTGACAACAAAATGGCGATCGAACAGCGTCTGATGCTGGGGGAAACCGCCGCAGCCGCGGTTAAAGACCTGTCCCGCGAAGCAATTCGCAGCGCCCTGATCCCGATGGTCAATGCGATGGCAGCCGCAGGTCTGGTGTCCCTACCCGGTATGATGACCGGGCAGATACTGGCTGGCAGCGCGCCGATCGAAGCGGTGAAATATCAGATTATGGTAATGTTTCTTATTTCGTCAGCAACCGGTTTTGGCGCGATGCTGTCTGTACAATGGACCTGTAAACGCCTGTTCGACGAGCGGCAACGATTGCGGCTGGACCGCGTTCGCACCGCGCCCTGAGCCGGGCCAAACAAAGCCGCCTACGTAGAAATACTGAATTGAGAACCAGTTCCGCCATAAACTGGGACATAAGTCCGAACGCCGCGCGAAAAATCCTGTCTAATACCCGCGCATAAAGGACACTACCGATGGCCCCGCGCCAATCAAATTAACGGAGCTACTAAGATGGCATGCGTACACACGCTCGTCAGGGAAGTTAAAGGTCTGATTTCACTGCCTGAGATCGGCATTAAAGTCAGCACCATGTTGCGCAATGAAGATGTGTCGATGACCGCTGTTGCTGCTGTTATCGAGCAGGATCCGGCAATTTCCGCAGCGGTTCTGCGAATGGCGAACAGCGCACTGCTCAGCCGTGGCAAAGAAGTCGTCAGTATCAGCCGCGCCCTGCTGCGTCTGGGCACCAACCAGAGCGCTGAGCTGGCAATCGGCATCTCGGTTGCCCACGCCTTCGATGGCATCAGTGCCGACAAAATGACGGTCAAGCAATTCTGGCGACACAGCATCAACTGCGCCGCAGCGTCGCGACTGATCGCCAGTAAGATTCTTTTGTCGGAGCAGGATGCTGCATTCAGCGCCGGTTTGCTGCATGACCTCGGCCGTTTATTGCTGCTGTGCTACCTGCCCGAGGAAATGAATCGTGTACTCGCCCTGACCACGGGTGAAAACGGCCAGCCCCCTATGTCTATGCACGATGCGGAACACGAAGTACTCGGTTTCGACCATGGTGAGGCCGGTGAGTTACTGGCATGGCAATGGAAACTGCCGGCTATGTTGTCCCGGACGATGCGCTACCACCACACGCCCGCCGAATGCCCGCATGAGTCTTTACTGCCATGGACCATTCACCTCGGCAACGCCATTGCCGATGCCATGGAAGCCGGGGCAGAAAATATCGGGACCGGTGACATCGACCCGCAGACCCTCGCCAAGCTCGGACTCGACCTCGACGACACGGCAAAGCTTGTTGCCGATCTTTCCGATAATTGCGCCGACCTCCACGACCTGATGTCAGCCGCTGCGTAAGCGGCTGCACCCCCCTCACCGAACCTCATTGGTCACACCCCGTCGCCACGGGGTGCAGACGCTGTTTTTAATATTTCTGTGATGTAGCGCATAGAAACGCATTAACAAGCCGTAACGTAACCTTAAGAAACACCCGACAAAACAAATATACCTATATATATCAGATAGTTAGTATATTTTTTCGCTAAATACTATCTGAAAAATAAACTAGTGTTACCTTTTGTTCATGCTCGGCGATAACCCGCTTGCTAAACTGACTACGTATCATTAGCCACAACGCAACCGTTATTTCAAAGCTCGGAGCTCAACATGAAAAAGATTGTCCTTACCGTCGCAGCAGCGACACTCGCCCTCAGCGCATTGACCGCCAACGCGGCACGCCCCACCGGTTTTGTTCTGCTCGAAAAAGAGACCAGCGCCGAAGGCGACCGCTACTCAAACTATCTGGTTAAGTGCTCAAACGGCACCACTGCCCAGCTGACCGCATGGAACAACCGCAAGAAGTGGTGCATCGGTGAAGACAGCAGCGAAAATTGTAACCGCAAGCAAATTAAAGCGGCCAAGCAGGCTTGCAACGCCAGCTAAGGGCTTTACTGCTCCGGCGCCATCTGGCACGGACAGGGGGTGCAGTTCAGAGGCGGTCCGGGGCAACCCGCATCGCCTTTTTTAATGCCTTGTGTTTCAGGCAGTGGTATTACGCCGCATCAAATCCCAATGCGCGGCGTGCCAGCGCCAGCAACAGGCTTTCCTGTTGCTTCAGTGCCGCCTCACTCAGCGGGTCAAAACCCAGCAGCTGCTCATAAACCGGTGCCATGGTGATATAGGACAACACGATGTTGTTGAAGCCGATAATCGCCCAGGGCATCAGATTATCGCCGCCGGGCACATTGAGTTCAGGCAGGTCGGGGTTGTCCGTAAACATCGGCCGGAACAGGCGCTCACCCAGGCTACTGCTGCCGACCACGCCGGACAAGGCCTCATGCTGCAGCAACCGCGCCAGATTCGGGTGGCGGTGATAATTCATAACCATCGCCGCAATCCAGGCGAGCAGCGACTCTTCGTTCAGCGGCACTTCGGTGCCGGGTAACGGCGCCACATTGTGAGCCGAAGCCACCAGGCGGTCGGTCACGGCCATATAAAGCGCTTCTTTGTTGCGGAAGTGGTTGTACAGGCTGGGGGCGCGGATACCGACCTGCTCCGCAACATCGCCCAGAGAAGTCGATTGGTAGCCCCGCGCCGCAAATAATTCCTCTGCCGCATCAAGCACGCGCTCGGCAGTGGATTTCTTTGCTGCGGACATCGCGCTAACCGGTGCTGAATTTACAGCCGTTGCGGCTTGTGCCACTTTATTATTTCCTATCCCTGTCACAAGAGCCGCGAATAATAGCAGATCACAGGCCCCCGCAGCGCGGCCGGCGGCATTCCTTGACGGATGCCGCTACACTGCCCGCCCGGCAATGACAGGAGCCCCCGCCATGGACAGCTACCGCGAAATTGAGAATCTGATGTACACCTACGCCGCCCGGCTGGATCAGGGCGACCTCGAAGGCGTGGCCGAGCTGTTCCGCCACGCCAGTATCGGCACACCCGGTGAGGACGGTGTATCCGGCTATGACGGCATTCTGAACATGTACCGGCAATCGACCCGCCTGTACGAGGATGGCACCCCGAAAACCCGGCACATAACGACCAACGTGCAAATCGAGGTCGACGAGGCCGCCAATACCGCCGAAGCACAAGCCTATTTCACGGTACTGCAATGCACCGAGAAACTGCCACTGCAGCCGATCATTGCCGGCCGCTACCAGGATACGTTTAAGCGTCGCGACGATCGGTGGTGCTTCCATCGCCGCACCATGTTCACCGACCAGCTCGGCGACCTGAGCCAGCACCTGCTGTTTGAGCTTTAATCACGGTGAAACCGGCTATTTCTTGACACGAAGGGGTCAAACCTGAATAATTCGCCGTCCTTTTTTCCGGCAATTTCGCGGTATTTCACCGACGAGCGGCCGGTTACCGAATCAGTAGGAGTGGATTAGTGGCAAACTCACCACAATCGAAGAAACGTGCACGTCAGGCGGTCAAACGCCGCGCCCGCAGCGCCAGCCAGCGCTCGATGATGCGTACTCAATTGAAGAAAGTTCTCGCGGCCATTGCCAGCGGTGAAGCGGAAGCAGCACAGGCCGCCTATACTGCGGTTGTGCCGGTGCTGGATGGCATGGTGACCAAAGGTATTCTGCACAAGAATAAAGCTGCGCGTCACAAGTCCCGCCTGAACGCCCAAATCAAGGCACTTGCGGCCTGATACCCCGGTCGCTGAGCTGACCGGAACCCGGTTCTAGCTCAGCACCAGATTATCGCGGTGGATGAGTTCTGCATCACCGCCGTAACCCAAAACTGACACAATTTCGCTGCTGGCACGGCCGCGGATTTTTGCCGTGTCTGTCGCATTGTAATTGACCAGTCCGCGCGCGACCTCCAAACCCTGCCGATTCAGACAGCGCACCAGATCACCTCGCTCAAAGCTACCGGAAACCGCTACCACTCCTACCGGCAACAGGCTGCTGCCACGCTCACGCAATACCCTGCAGGCGCCGTCATCAAGCGTCAACTCACCGTGGACAACACTGCGCCCGGCGAGCCAGTTTTTGCGGGCGGTGGATTTCTGATTCGCGGGCATCAGCAGCGTTCCGAGCGCGGCACCACCGATAATTTCGGTTATCGCATCGCGCGCCATGCCATTGGCGATCACCGTGCAGGCGCCGGAGCGGCCCGCCAGCCGCGCGGCGCGTAATTTCGTCGCCATCCCGCCGCGTCCCAACCTGCCGCCCACCGGCGAGGCCATGGCATCCAGCTCCGGCGCATCGGCCAGCGCCTGCTCGATTTTTTGTGCATCTTTGAATTTGCGCGGATCGGCGGTAAACAGCCCCTCCTGGTCGGTTAGGATCAACAGCGCATCCGCATCGAGCAGATTCGCAACCAGCGCCGCCAGTGAATCGTTATCGCCGAGCCGGATTTCATCGGTCACCACGGTATCGTTTTCATTGACCACCGGTACCACCCGCATCGCCAGCAGGGCCTGCATGGCGGCGCGGGCGTTGAGATAGCGGTCGCGGGCAGAGATATCATCGTGACCGAGCAGAATTTGCGCGGTGTGCAGGCCGCAGGCCTGAAAGCCGGATTCCCAGGCCTGTACCAGCCCCATCTGCCCAACCGCCGCAGCGGCCTGTAGCTGCGCCACCTGCTCCGGGCGCTGATTCCAGCCGAGACGGGCTATGCCCTCGGCCACCGACCCCGATGACACCAACACCACCGAGCGCCCGCCGCTCACCAGTGCCGCAATCTGCCGGCTCCAATCGGCGATACGCTCACGTTGCAGGCCGCTGCCATTGTCGGTAATGAGTGCGGAGCCGATTTTCACGACCACGCAGCGCGCACCGGCCATAATCGCCCTGCGATCAAACTGCTCCTGCGCGCCGCTCATTTAATGCACCTGTACGATTTCGACGTCATGATCATCATCGTCGTCATCTGTGCTCTGCTCTTTCAGCCGCAGCCGCTCTTCCTTACGGGCTTTGGCCAGCGCCTGAATCTGCGCCCGCGCCTCACTCTGCATCGCCCGCTGCCGGTCAAACTCAGCCGCTGCCGCCTCTTCATTTTCAGTCTCGGCAAGCCGGCACTCTTCGACATAGGTCAACGCGTCCTGACATAGCTGCCGGGTACCGGAATTTGTCGCCGCCGATATTTCGTAAACACGCCCCTGCCAGCCCACCGCCTGCAGCAACGCATCGCAACGTTCGCGCACCTCTTCCGCTGACAGCAGGTCGGTTTTATTAATCACCAACCAGCGCTCGCGACCGGCGAGGGTCGCACTGAAATTTTCCAGCTCCTTAATAATGCCGCGGACCGCTTCTGCAGGGTCCGATTCGTCCAGTGGCGCGATATCGACCATATGCAGCAGCAAACGGGTGCGGGTCAGGTGCTTAAGAAAGCGGATGCCGAGCCCGGCACCCTGTGCCGCACCGGCAACTAAACCGGGAATATCGGCCATCACGAAGCTGCGATGCTGCTCAACGCTGACCACCCCGAGTTGGGGAATCAGCGTGGTGAAGGGGTAATCAGCAACCTTGGGGCGGGCCGCCGAAACCACTGACAGCAGTGTCGATTTACCGGCATTGGGCAGGCCGAGCAGGCCTACATCCGCGAGCACCTTCATCTCCAGCCGGATTTGCCGCGACTCGCCTTCGCTGCCGGGCGAGGTCTGGCGGGGCGCGCGATTGGTACTGGATTTGTAGCGGGTATTGCCCAATCCATGAAAACCGCCCTGCGCGACCTTCAGCTCGGAGCCGTGCTCGGTCAGATCGCCGAGTAATTCGCCGGTATCTTCGTCCAGCGCGGTGGTGCCCACGGGCACAATTAAATACTTGTCATCGCCGGACCGGCCGCGGCGATTGCCGCCCTGACCCGAAGCGCCGTTTTCAGCGCGATAATTCCGCTGGTAGCGGTAATCGATCAGCGTATTCACCGCGGAATCCGCCTTTAAAATCAAACTGCCGCCGTCGCCGCCGTCGCCGCCATCGGGACCACCACGGGGAATGTATTTCTCGCGCCGGAAACTGAGGCAGCCGTTGCCGCCGTTACCCGCGGCAACGCTTATTACGACTTCATCAACAAATTTCATAGCGGCACATCCTCACACGTTGTAGCAGCACATACAAAAAAGCCCCGTCGAATGGCGGGGCTTCGCGACGCTGCTGCCTGTGTTCAGGCGGAAACGATATCCACAAACTTGCGGCTGCGCGGGCCCCGGACGACAAATTTCACCGCACCGTCGGCCTTCGCGAACAAGGTGTGGTCTTTGCCAATACCAACATTTACGCCCGGGTGAAAACGGGTGCCGCGCTGGCGCACGATAATGCTGCCTGCGCTGACTGATTCGCCACCGAAACGCTTCACACCAAGACGCTTACTCTCTGAATCGCGTCCGTTACGGGTACTACCGCCTGCTTTCTTGTGTGCCATGTTGCGCTCCTAAATTCCTGTTAACCGCTGATCGCAGTAATTTTAACTTCGGTATACCACTGACGGTGACCGGCCTGCTTCATCGAATGCTTACGGCGACGAAACTTCACGATCTTAACCTTGTCGTGACGGCCCTGGGCGATCACTTCAGCGGTTACCTTGGCACCGGCCACGGCCGGGGTACCGATTTTAACGTCCTCACCGGCACCAACCAGCAGAACCTTGTCGAATTCAATCGCTTCGCCGATACCGGCTTCGATTTTCTCGAGCTTGAGGGTTTCACCCTCGATCACCCGGTGCTGCTTACCGCCACTTACTATTACTGCGTACATACTCATCTCCTAGGGCCTGCCCGCCGGATCGGAAGGGGGCTGCAGCGATTGCTGCGCGGGTTCAGGCACCGGCAGTTATCCACAGATACGCCGGTTTCATTTCAGGGGCGCGAATTCTACGCAAAATACGCAGGCTGGACAAGCTATATTATACAACCGACTTGACAGCTTTCGGGGCCGCACCTACGATGCCCCCGCCCCGCTTCAACCGCGCTTAAGTACCCGATTATATGGAACAAATTCGACATCTGGTGGCCGATGAATTCGCTGCGGTCGACCGGATGATTATCGCTCACCTGCGCTCGCGGGTGGCGCTGGCGGAAGATATCGGCCAGTACCTGATCGATGCCGGCGGCAAGCGCATGCGCCCGCTGCTGTCGCTGCTCGCGGCAGGCGCCTGTGGCCCCGTCTCCGAGCGTCAGATTTCGCTCGCCGTCGTCATCGAATTTATTCACACCGCAACCCTGCTTCATGATGACGTGGTCGACATCTCAACGCTGCGCCGCGGCATGCCTACTGCCAACGCACGCTGGGGCAATGCACCGAGCGTACTGGTCGGCGACTTTATCTATTCCCGTGCCTTCCAGATCATGCTGGCACTGGATTCGCCCGGGCTACTGAAACTACTGGCCGATACCACCAACGTGATTGCCGAGGGCGAGCTGCTCCAACTCAGCCGCGCCGGTGATCCGGACTGCGACGAAGCCACCTATTTCAACGTCATCAAAGACAAAACCGCGGTGCTGTTTCGTGCCGCCAGTGCCGGCGCCGCGCTGCTCAGTCCGCGCCCCGAACTGGAATCCGTGCTGGGCAGCTACGGCGAGAACCTCGGTCTGGCGTTTCAGCTGATCGATGACGTACTGGATTACTGCGGCAACCCCGAGGACACCGGTAAAAATATCGGCGACGACCTCGGCGAGGGCAAAATGACGCTGCCGCTGATCTATGCCGTGGCCAACGCAAATCAGGCGGACGGTGACCTGATCCGCTACGCCATCTGCAATAAAACCGTCGAAAATCTGGCGGAAATCATCCGTGTGGTCACCACCGGTGGCGCCATCGAGTACACCATCAACGCAGCCAAATCCTGCGCCGCAGACGCCGCCGCGACCCTCGATGCGCTGCCGTCATCGGCGTTTCGCGAACAGCTTCACAGACTCACCGAAATAGCGGTCGCCCGCGCCGGCTGAGCCAGACGCCGCCGCCCGCGGGGCTGGCCGCCCC
>JBFJYC010000132.1:0-8617 GCA_041622815.1 Spongiibacteraceae bacterium
CACCCATCACCGACTTCGCCAGACTGTAAAACTCGACGGTATAGCGCGCGATATCGGCCGGATCGGCGACAACCCGTTCGATCTTTTGTTTCAGCACCTGACGCAGGTTCTCTTCCCAGTCGCTGACACCGGGCTCGGCGCTGGCGATAACCACGCGGTCGGCATGCACTTCCACCGCCAGAATGTGGTGCCGTTGTGCAAATGCGAAAGACATCACTTCGGTGACCCGGGCGACATCGATTTTCAGCGGGTCAACATGAAACGCCGGCTGGCCGTATTGCTGCGCCACCCAATCAACCAGCGCGTCGTCCCCCAGCGCTTTGCCGGGGCGCTCTAAATCGGCCAGCCCGTATCGGGCGATATGATTGATCGGGTGCTCCGGCTTGTCGCCCTTCATTGAAGGCGTCAGCGGCACTTTGCGCGCATCCTCTTCGCCGACGCGACCGGTCGCAACCAGCCTGTTCAGCAGCGGCCCAACCTCGAGACGGCCCCGCGGTAATGTGTTCATTGACGCTTATCCTTTCTACGGAAATTTGCAGCGCTGCCTTTATAACCGAAAAACGCAACAGCTGCGCGCCGGTGGCTACAGGCAAAGTACCCGTGAATATGCGAACCGGGTGCAGGATTCGGGCTGAGTGCGTATAATCCGCCGCTCCGCAGCCGAGGGATTTCACCGTGCCAGCCAGCCCGCTTACCAGTTTGTTTGCTAAATCTCCGATTACGCCGATTCAGGAACACATGACCGCGGTACAGGGTACGACCCTGTTGTTGACGCCATTTCTCAAAGCCGCCATGGCCGGTGACTGGGCCAAGGCCAAAGAGTTGCAAAAACAGATTTCGGCGAGTGAAAAAGAAGCGGATGTGCTGAAGAAAAAAATCCGCATCAACCTGCCCAAAAATTTGTTTTTGCCGGTACCACGGTCTGACCTGCTCGAACTGATCACCAAGCAGGATATGATCGCTAACACCGCGCAGGATATTGCCGGCCTGATGCTCGGTCGCAAAATGGAAATTCCCGAGAAAATTGCCGAGCGCACCACCGAGTTCCTCGCCAATTCACTGGACACCGTCGCGCAGGCCGCGCGCGCGATTTCCGAACTGGATGAATTGCTTGAAACCGGCTTTCGCGGTCGCGAAGTCACGCTGGTCGAATCGCTGATCAAAGAACTCGATACGCTGGAAGGCAAGAACGACAAAATTGAAATCAAACTTCGTGCAGCATTGTTCAAGCTGGAAAAGGACCTGCCGCCGGTCGATACAATATTTCTCTACAAAGTCATCAGTCTGATCGGCGAACTCGCCAACGTTTCTCAGGGTGTCGGTTCACGCCTGCAAATTCTGCTCGCACGCTAAGCACGCATACCCGCTAAGGAATTCAAATGGAAATCATTGCGAATTACGGCACGTTGCTATTGGTCATGGCCTGTCTTGCCGGTTTTTTCATGGCCTGGGGGATTGGCGCCAATGATGTCGCGAACGCGATGGGCACCTCGGTCGGCTCCCGTGCACTGACCATCAAGCAAGCGATTTTAATCGCAATGATCTTTGAGTTTGCCGGTGCGTATCTGGCCGGCGGTGAGGTCACCTCGACCATTCGTAAGGGCATTATTGACCCGATGGTGCTGCAGGACCGGCCCGAGCTATTAGTATTCGGCATGATGTCAGCGCTGCTGGCTGCCGGCACCTGGCTGCTGGTCGCCTCCATGATGGGCTGGCCGGTTTCCACGACACACTCCATCGTCGGTGCGATGGTGGGCTTTGCTGCAGTCGGCATCGGTGTAGACGCGGTAAGCTGGGGCAAAGTCGGGCAGATCGCCGCCAGCTGGGTGGTATCGCCGCTGCTGTCGGGCGTGCTCTCCTTCTGGATTTTTATGAGCGCCCAGTACCTGATCCTGAACACAGAAAACCCTTTCGACAACGCCAAGAAATATATTCCCGGCTATATGTTCTTTGTCGGCTACATCATCTCGATGGTGACCATGGTGAAGGGCCTCAAGCACCTCGGCCTTGGCCTGAGTTTCGGCGAGTCCGCGCTCTATGCCTTGTTTGGCGGCCTGCTGCTGACACTGGTCGGCATTGTGCTGATGCGGCGCATCACATTTGATCAATCCGCACCGTCGCGGTTTACCAGCGTTGAACGGGTATTCGCCGTACTCATGGTGTTTACCGCCTGCGCGATGGCCTTCGCCCACGGTTCGAACGACGTCGCCAATGCGATCGGGCCGCTTGCCGCCATTGTTTCGGTCGTCGGCAGCGGCGGCGAAATTGCCGCAAAGTCTGCCTTGCCCTGGTGGGTCTTGCTACTCGGCGGTGGCGGCATCGTGATCGGCCTCGCCACCTTCGGCTTCAAGGTGATGGCAACAATCGGCAAAAAGATTACCGAACTCACACCCAGCCGGGGTTTTGCCGCCGAGCTTGGCGCAGCGACAACCGTGGTTCTGGCCTCCGGCACCGGTTTGCCAATCTCGACAACCCATACCCTCGTCGGCGCGGTACTCGGCGTCGGACTGGCGCGGGGCATCGGCGCGTTAAACCTCGGTGTGATCAGCCGCATTGTACTGAGCTGGATTATTACGCTGCCCGCGGGCGGACTGCTGGCGATTATGTTTTTCTTCATGCTCAAAGCGGTATTCGGCGTCAGTTAATGCAGCTACAGGAGCGCCTCGCGCAACTGATAGCAACGCCCTCAGTGAGCTCCACGCGAGCGGATCTGGATATGCCCAACCGGCCGGTCGTCGACCTGCTGGCGCAGTGGCTTGAAGATCTCGGCTTCGCTATCGACATCCAGCCGGTTTGCGAGCGTTCCGGTAAAGCCAACCTGATCGCAACGCTTGGCAGCGGTCCCGGCGGCCTCGTACTTTCCGGCCACACCGATACTGTGCCGTTCGACGACAGTGGCTGGGACAGCGACCCGATGTCACTACAGGAACGCGACGGGCGTTTTTACGGGCTCGGCAGTACCGATATGAAGGGGTTCTTTCCGGTCGCCATCGCCGCCGCCGAACGCTTTCGCAACACGCCGCTGAAACAGCCGCTGATTATTCTCGCCACCGCTGACGAAGAAAGCACCATGGACGGCGCCCGTGCGCTGGTCGCCGCCGGCAAGCCCAAAGCCCGCTATGCGATCATCGGCGAACCCACCGACCTCAAACCGATACGCATGCACAAAGGCATCATGATGCATTCGGTGATGGTGCAGGGCCGCAGCGGCCATTCATCGAACCCGAAACTGGGCAATAGCGCATTGGAGGCAATGTATCGGGTGCTCGGCGAGCTCATGCAGTTCCGCCGGGAACTACAGGAAAAATATCAGCACAGTGGCTTTGCGGTGCCGGAACCGACGCTCAATCTCGGCTGCATTCACGGCGGCGACAACCCGAACCGGATCTGTGGCGAATGTGAAGTTCAATTCGATCTTCGGGTCCTGCCCGGCATGGACGTTGCGACGCTGTCTGCAGCACTCGAATCCCGGCTCACGGCGCTGGCACAGTCGCTTTCGATAAATATCGGCCTGCGCGCGCTGATGACCCCGGTCGCACCGTTCGAGCAAGGTGCTGACTCTGAACTGGTTGCGATCGCCGAATCCATTAGCGGTCAAAGCGCTGAAGCTGTCGCCTTCGGCACCGAGGCGCCGCTGCTGCAACAATTGGGCATGCAGACCTTGGTCATGGGGCCCGGCTCTATCGACCTCGCACACCAGCCGAATGAATTTCTCGATAGCGCCCAAATCGATCCGGCCGTTGACCTGCTCACCGGCTTTATCCGGCGGCTGTGCCTGTAATTTTTGGCAGACTGATGCTGAAGGTTGTACCGACGCCCGGTAGTGAGCTAAGCCAGACCATCCCCTGATGATTCGCAACAATCCGGCTGCAAAGCGCTAAACCAATGCCGGTACCCGGCGTGTCGCGCTCCGGATGCAGCTTTCGGAATATTTGAAAAATACTATCTTGATGCCGCGGCTCTATGCCGATGCCGTTGTCTGCGATATCGATTACCCAGTGCTCGTCCTGCTCCTTCGCAGTGACAGAAATATGTGGCACCCTGCTGCCGCGAAACGTCAGCGCGTTAGCGAGTAACTCCCCGAATAGCACTTCCAACTGCTCCCGGTCACCTGCCACCATTGGCAGTTCGCTGCTGATTTCCAATACGCCGTTGAGCACCGCAAGTCTTGCAGCAGTACTTTGCCGCAGCGTCGCGAGTACTTCACCCAGATCGACCGGGCGATGCTCACGGGCATCTGTTGCCAACCTGCTAAAGGTCAATAAATCCTGAATCAAACGCTGCATATGACGGCTGTTATGCAAAGCGTTACCAACCAGTTCGGTACTTGTGTCATCCAGCCTGTCGCCGGCGGTGCGCAACAATAATTTAAGAAACCCTTCGATCCCCCGCACCGGTGCCTGCAAGTCGTGGGAGGCAACGTATGCAAACTGCTGCAGTTCCATATTAGCCTTGGTAATTTCTTCCTGCATACGGCCGAGATGCCCGCGCGCACGCTGCCCGCGAATCTCATCACCTTTCGCGGCAAAACTGACCAGCTCATCACTGCGCGGTTGCAGCTCCGCCACAAGAATACCGGGCCGGCCTTGAGGGTGATGCACGTGGATTTCGTAACGCTGCCAGGGTTCACGCAAAGCAACGCCGCGCAAAGCAAAATTGCTACTGCGAATCATCTGCGGGGTGTGACGGGAAATGCCGTAGGGGTCGGCGAGAAAACCATATAGGCGGGAAGGAAGTTCGGCGCCTGACAGGCGCTGCATGACCGCATTGGCAAACAACAACTGCAATTCTTCGTCAACCAGCGCGACCGGCGTGGACAGCCGGTCATAGGCTTCGCTCAATATAGCAACATCGTCACCACGGCTCTGGGTCGAAACGGGGCTGCGATCATCCGGCGAACTCATGCACAGCCTCCGGCTGCAACATACAATCTGCCACCGAGCCTACCACAGCCGGCGCGGTTAGCGCCGGCTGTGTTCTCTCAATAGCGCTGTTGCGGGGGCGGCGCCGGATTACCCGGGTTGGTGACCTGCACCCTGCTGCCGACGCCGTAGCTGGGCGGGTACTGCAGATAGATATTCTGGTAGCCGCCATTATCCATCGCGACAACCACCTGATAATACTGGCCTTTACGGCGCTCGATTTCATGCCCGGCAGCGGCGCCCGCTGCAGCACCTGCGATTGCGCCCTGCTTGTCATCTTCGTCGTTAGACACTTCGCGACCTGCTGCCGCGCCGACAACCGCGCCGATAATCATCCCGACACCGGAAGACTGGGGCTTGCTTTCAACAATCCTGATATCGGTCACCGTGCCGCAGTTGAAGCAGTTTTGGTTGTTGCTCACGGCATAGGCGCTGGAGCCTGCGCCTAGCGGGCTTTGCGCGCAAGCTGCAAGTATCACTAAAAGACCCGCTACATTCATCAATCGCCAAATTATCAACATAAGCCTCTCCAATAATCTCACTGCGGTATAAAACTGCCTGATTCTAAGTTGTACACGCTGAATGCGGCCTGAATAAGTTAGGCTTCCCGAGCGAGCACGCCACATTCAATTAGCGCCGCTAACAACTCCCTATGCGTTTTTTCGAGATTAAAATGCTCTGCCACCCGCCGCTTCGCAGCAGCGCCCATCTGCTGCCTGAGCTCCTTGCTGGAACATAAGCGCTCGACGGCCAGCGCTGCGCTGTCAATGTCACCTTCCCGATAAATCAGCCCGTCCTTGCCATGGACTGTCGCACCACAAACCGACGGATTGTCCGGGACGACAACCGGCAAGCCGGCTTGCATATACTCAAGAATTGACAGGGAATAGCCAACTTCTCCCGATGAGGGGTGTATTGCAAGGTCGGCAGCACTTAAAAGCGCCGGCACATCATCGCGGCGGCCGGCGAACGTTACCCGATCGCTGATGCCTAAGGTAACGCAAAGCTCTTGAAAGACATTAAGATCCGGGCCGTCTCCACACAGCAGGTAGTGGATATCCCCCGCTGAGCCCAGCTTCGTCAATCTGGCGACGCATTGCAGCGCAAAATCTATGCCTTTGTACCTGCTCGCGCGACCCACCGTAACCAACACCACCCGATCTTCTGGTATGCCGAAAAGCGTTCGCAGATCCGCCTTAGGCGCAGAATCTCGCTGCGGAATCCCGTTTGTCACCACGTGGCACCGGGCAGGCAGGATGCACGACACCTCGATATGACGCTTGCGGACATACTCCGTAGTCGCGAATACCGCGTCAGCGTTGAACAACGGCATTCGCGCGAGTATCGTTTTAAACAGCTTTCTCAGACCCGAGGCCGGTGTCCTGACTCCCGGTGTGTGGTCGTGCACTACGATTCTGCGCACACCAACCAGACGATAGATGGCAAAGCGCAGCGAGAAGAAGGGCCTATCGGTAAAGTATATGTTCGCGACCCGATGTTTACGCAAAAATTTTAAATTGTGATATAAGTTGCCAATGCCGTTATCAAACGACTCCTCATGCAGCACAATACTTGATTGCGCAATCGGCTCAGGAATCGCCGATATTTTCGGGTATGCTAAGTGAACAGGGCAACCTACGGGCGTATTGTTTGCAATCTCTACCCAATAGCTTTCCATCAACCACCATGCATAACCGACATCCGAGTCGTAGTTGGCAACGAGCAATATCGATGGGCGCATTGAGTTTACAGATTGCTCCAAGTGGTTGGCTTATTCTACACAGATCACCAACGGACAGGCAGCCAAGTGATTCGTAATCTGATAAGACAGTACCTTTCAGAAGATACGCGCTTCCAGCTCTACGCGCTGCGTCATCCTGCCTTTTGCACAGAAATAAGGTCACAGGTACACCCGTCCTCTAAAGGAGACTTTTCACTTCGGGCTTTTGACGAGAAACAGTGCATCTTTGTACATATCACTAAAACGGCCGGAACATCTGTAGCGCTGAGCTTGTTTGGCGAGCTTCCCTATCATTACACTGCCAGAAACTACCAAGCAATCTTCGGCCGCAGCGATTTCAATCGCTACTTTAAGTTTTGCTTCGTACGCAACCCCTGGGACAGGCTCTATTCCGCGTGGCGCTATTTGAAAAACGGCGGATGGGATGAGCAAGACAAAATCTGGGCCGAGGAGAATCTCCCCGACACAGACAACTTTAATGAATTCGTGATGGACTGGTTAACCGCTGAATCGCTCAGTAGTCACATTCATTTCAAGCCGCAACACAAATTTATCTGCGACTATCGATCGAAGATTATTGTCGATTTTTGTGGCCGCTTTGAAGATCTCGTCAACGATTACGGGATTATTGCTCGGACTACCGGCACTGTCGCGCCACTCAAAAGCAAGAATATCACTCCCGGCACACATAGTTATCGCGACATCTACAATGAAGCATCAAAAGAAAAGGTCGCTACACTATATGCAAAGGACATTGCGTTGCTCGGCTACACATTTAATGGCTGGACAGAAAACCTGCCTCGCAACCTACCAGCAGAATAAATTCTGAATGTTTATCTCCGAAAAACTTATTTTCCTTGAGCTGCATAAAACCGGTAGTAGCCACATTGGCAAAATGCTTCGGGAGGTCATCGGCGGTGAACAGCGCGACAAACACAACGCTCTCGATTTTGATCCTGCTGGTCGCTATGTGATCGGATCAGTTCGCGATCCTTGGGACTGGTACGTTTCGCTTTGGGCTTTTGGCTGTAGTGGCCAAGGCAGCGTTTTCCACCAACTAACAGACCACTCTAATATTGACCATTATCGCCATGACCTCCCCCGAGAAATGAGCCGTCGCTTTAGTAGCCCGTCCATAATTTGGAACAGCTGGCGAAATGATCGCAAAAAATCCCTGGCTGAATGGCGGAACTGCTACGCCGATCATAAAGATGCCGCACTATTCAGGCGCTGGTTACACATGCTGCTTGATCCATCGCACAGCCTTGATGTTCGGGAAGGGTATGGCTTTAGTCCGGTTTCCGCTTATGCGGGACTGCTTACATTTCGCTACTTGAAGTTGTTTACCCGACTCGGAAAACGTCTGTATACACAGCCCGCATTAACCCGCGCCGAAAACCTGCCAGATGTGTTCAAACAGGAATCAACGGTCGATTTTATTATCAGGAACGAGCACTTGGAGGCCGACTTGCTTCAGGCCATCCATCAAGCGGGTATTGAACTCCCAGCCTCGCAGCGCGACAGAATTCTTAGCGCTCGGAAGGAGAAGACCAATACCTCGAACAGGCTGGGCTTAGAGCACTACTATGATTTACCGTCCGCGTTGCTCGTCGCTGAGAAAGAACGCTTCCTAATTGGCCGACATGGATACGAACTGCCTGCCGGGCTAAACCAGTGAACAAACGGTTACGATTGCTGGTGCTTGCACCGAGATTCCCGTCGATTAACCAACCTTGGATGGACACTTATCTCGAGCAATTGCTGCTTAACAACATCGATTTTTCTATTTTTAGTTATAACTCTGAGCCGGACAAATATCACGCAAAGGTTGACACGTTAGATCTTCGTGCAAAAGTGGTTTGCCCACCTATCGGGAAAGGCTACCTTATAGAATTGTTAAAGATTGTTCCGCGCAAACCCAAACTGATATTCGAAGCTCTGGGCGAGTGCTTTC
>JBFJYC010000133.1:0-8586 GCA_041622815.1 Spongiibacteraceae bacterium
AGGCAAATTGTAATTTATGACCCCGCAAACCGATCAACTGTTCTATGCCGAGGGCTTTTTTAACGGCAGCCGTACCGACTTTTTTATGGTCGGAGTCTTCGCCCTGCTCACGGCGCTGATTATTTCTCTGGTTCTGCAGCGCAGCCGCTGCGAACCGGGTGTCTATGAACCCCGGCTGGCATGGCTGCGCGCCGGCATCTACTTCTGTATCTGCTGGATTATCAGCTGGGGTAGCGGCGTTCTCAATACTTTAACTGCAAGCGCCGAACCGCTTCCCGGCCTGATCGGCGACCCCGTATTTATCGCGGCGGTCGCGGCCATCCTGATTTTTGAATACATCGCTTATTACAAGGTCTGGGCCGCGGGCACCTATAGTCTCAATCGCCGCCGCTATGCGGTCACCAGTATTGTTTTCGGCGCGCTGTGGGGCATCGCTGAAGCGCAACTGTTCCTGTCGTTTTTCGCGATTGCCGAATCCTTCGGCGCCGGTATGTGGGGCTCGGCAATCGTGATGTGGATCGGGGTCGGAGCGTTTTACGGCCCGTGGCACCGGTTTTACTGGGATTTCTATGTCGCGCCGGAGCACAACGTACTGGAATGGAATGGCCGCAAGGTCCTTTTTGTTCACGTGCCGAACATCACCCTGACCATCGGCTACTTACTCTATTTCCGTGAACCCCATTTGTTTGTCGGATTTATGGCGTTCGCACTGATCGGCGCGGCCTGGTATATGCGTTTCCCCGCGCCGTGGGATCAGTTATCACGCATCAAAATTATCGACACCTACATCGATAACAGCGTATCAAAAATGCAATAAGCACAGCTGAAGGCGCTTAGATCACGCCCTTCTCTATCTGCCGACGGATCCAGCGGGTGGAGTGACCGCCGTCACAGTTGCCGGTGAGCTCCGCGGCGAGATCGGCAGCGGCAACCAGTTTGGCAAGATCAATACCGGTGTCATAACCCATCTGGTTGAGCATCACCACCACGTCTTCCGTCGCAACGTTGCCGGTCGCGCCGGGGGCAAACGGGCAGCCGCCGAGGCCGCCGACCGACGAATCAAATTTGCGGATGCCGCATTCAACGGCAGCGAAGACATTGGCGACACCCATCGCGCGGGTATCGTGAAAATGACAGGACAGTTTTGCTGCGCCGAACTTTGCGACCAACTTCGTCATCAGCGATTTAACCTGCGCCGGACTCGCGGCGCCAATTGTGTCGGCAAGCACAACCTCAGTCGCGCCGGCGGCCAGCAACTTGCCGCACAGATCGATCACCACCGCCTCATCGGTGAGTCCCTCAAACGGACATTCCCATGAAGTCGCAATATAGGCCAGCGTATTGACACCGTCTTTTGCGCCCTGCGCGATAACCTCCTCACAGACAGCCAAAGCCCGCTCGGTCGTCATATTGATATTCTTTTCGTTCATTGTGTTACTGGCGGCAATCACCAGGCCGACGGTTTTTACACCAACGGCGACTGCGAGATCGTAGCCCTTACGGTTGGGAATCAGCGCCGAGTAATTGACACCGCTCGCTTTCAGTCCGCGCACGATTTCGTCGGTTCCCGCCATCGCCGGCACCGCTTTGGGCGATACAAACGCGCCCACTTCGATGGATTCGAGGCCGGCATCGGCGAGTGCATTGATCAACCGCAACCGCTCAGCCGGCGTAAGAATTTTGTCCTGGTTCTGCAGGCCGTCGCGCGGGCCGACGTCATTAATAATGATTCGTTCTGCACTCATCCGATGACACCCTCTTTCTTTAATGCAGCGGTAGCTTCACTGTCGTAACCGAGAATTGTCGACATGATCTCTTCGGTGTTCTCGCCCAACAGCGGCGCACGGGTAAAGCTTTCTTCGTTGGTACGGGATAATTTGATCGGACAGCCCGGACCCTTGGTCGACTCACCATTGGGATGACCGAGCTCAACCACCATATTGCGGTGCAGCACCTGTGTATCGCTCAGCGCCTGACTAAACTTGTTCACCGGCGCCGCCGGAATACGCTTCTCGTTCAGCTTTTCCATCCAATAGGCGGTGGTATTTGACTTAAATATTTCTGCCAGCTTGCCATCGATAAACAGTTTGTCGGCAAGGCGTCCGGGCTGGTAGTCATATTTGTTATCGTCAAATTCGGGGCAGTTCACGACTTCTTTCAGGTTCTGCCAGAAATTATCGGTGATGACCGCGATCACAAGATGCCCGTCATGGGTCGGATAGCTGTTGTAGGGCACATGCACGAAGTGGGCGTTGCCGATGGGATGCGGATCTTCGCCGGACATAAAATACATGGTCGCCATATAGTTCAGCAGCGAGATCTGGACATCCAGCATCGAAATATCTACATGCTGACCTTTACCGGAACGCTCGCGCTCGATAATCGCTGTCAGTACACCCATGATGCCGAACATACCGCCGCCCAGATCGCCGATAGGAATACCGGCACGCATCGGGTGTTTCGCATCTTCACCGGTAATTGACATACCGCCGCCATAGGCCTGGGCCACCTGATCAAAGGCCGGGCGCTTGTGACCGGGACCGTTTTCACCAAACCCGGTAATCGAGCAGGTGATGATTTTCGGATTCACGGCACTGAGGTGATCGTAGTCAATCTTCAGCTTGGCCGGCACACCGGCGGCAAAGTTATTGATAACGACATCGCACTCTTTGACCAACTCGTAAAAAATCTCCAGGCCACGCTCGCTCTTCAAGTCGACACTGATTGTGCGCTTGTTACGATTCAGGGTAATAAAGTACGCGCCCATGCCATCGATTGAATTTTTCGGGTCGGTGGCGAGCAGCTTGCGCGTACCCTCACCCTGCAGCGGCTCAACCTTGATCATGTCGGCGCCTAAATCCGCCAACGTCATGGTGCAAAATGGCCCGGACAGCATGTGGGTGAGATCGATAATTCGGATACCGGCGAGGGGCTTGTTCATGGCCTTATCATTCCAAAAGACTTAATGTTATAATTATAGTACATTTAAAACTATGGATGCCACCTTAAGCTTGCATCCCGACAATACGGCAGCGGATGACACGTTCTTTATTCGACAAACTATGGCAGAGCCATCTCGTACAGTCCCTCGATAGCGAGCGGGACCTGCTGTATGTCGATCGCATTTTTCTGCACGAGCGCACCGGCAGCATCGCGCTGAAAAGCCTAGCCGCGACCGGTCGCCCGGTACAACGCCCGCAGCAGGCATTCTGCACCATGGACCATATCGTCGACACCTTTCCCGGTCGCGGCGACAGCACCATCATGCCCTCGGGCAGCGAATTTATCACCGCCACCCGCGATGCCTGCCGCGATGCCGGTATTCATCTGTTCGATCTGGGTGACAGCAAGCAGGGTATCGCACACGTGGTCGCCGCCGAACAGGGTATCTGCCTGCCCGGCCTGTCGCAGGTCTGCCCGGACAGCCATACCTGTACCCTCGGCGGCATCGGCGCACTGGCCTGGGGCATCGGCTCCACCGACGCGGAACATGCGCTGGCGACAAAAACCCTCGCCGTCAAAAAACCCAGATCGATGCGGGTGATCTTCGACGGCGTAACAGCGCCCGGGGTGACCGCCAAAGATATGATTCTGCATTTGATCGGCAAGTACGGCGCCGATGGCGGCGCCGGCTACGCGATCGAATTTGCCGGCAGCGGCATCGCGGCGCTGGATATCGAAGCGCGCATGACGCTGTGTAATATGGGCGTCGAGTTCTCGGCGTTCACAGTATTTATCGCTGTCGACGAACGCACTATCGAATACGCCAAATCCAGACCACTCGCACCGAAAGGCGCCGCGCTCGCCGCCGCCATCGCAGACTGGCAACAGCTGCACAGTGAGCCCGACGCGCAGTTTGATAAAACACTGACCATCGATTGCCGCGACATCAGACCGACCGTGACCTGGGGCACTAACCCGCGCCAGTCGCTGGCGACCGGCGAGCGCATCCCCTACCCGCAGAGCTTGCCGGAAGAGCAACAGGCGGCGGCGATTAAAGCGCTCAGCTATATGGATCTGCAAGCCGGCACGCCGATCGGCGAGGTCACGATCGACGCCGCGTTTATCGGCTCCTGTACCAATGCCCGGCTCAGCGACCTGCGCGCCGCTGCGGCGATTCTCAAAGGCCGCAAAGTCGCAACCGGGGTGGCTGCGGTCGCGGTGCCCGCGTCCGGGCAGGTAAAACTCGCGGCCGAGGCCGAGGGCTTGCATACCATTTTCGAAGCCGCCGGTTTTGAATGGCGCGAGCCGGGCTGCAGCATGTGTTTTTACGCCGGCGGCGAGACCTTCGGCGAAGGCAAGCGTGTTATCTCCAGCACCAACCGCAATTTTGAGGGTCGCCAGGGGCCGAAAGTTAAGACCCATATTGCCAGCCCCGAAACAGTTGCGGCCTCCGCAATTGCGGGGCGCATTATCAGTGCAAATGATCTGGCGGAGTTAACATGAGGCAGTTTATCAAACACCGCGGGATCGCTGCGCCCCTGCTCGAACCCAATATCGATACCGACATTATTATTCCGTCGCGGGAAATGAAGCGCGTCTCAAAGGAGGGCCTCGGCGAAGGCGCCTTTGCCAACCGCCGCTATACCCTGCCCGGCGGCCGCGACCCAAACCCGGATTTTGTGCTCAACCAAGCCGCATATAAAGACGCCTCAATCATTTTGGCCGGCGCCAATTTTGGCTGTGGCTCATCGCGGGAACACGCGGTGTGGGCACTCACTGACCTCGGCATACGCGCTGTGATTGCACCGGGCTTCGGCCACATTTTTTATAACAATTGCTTTTCCAGCGGCTTGCTGCCACTGATATTGGGCGCCGCAGAGATCGCGGAAATAGCTGCCGCAACCGAATCCGATCCGCAACGACGGCAAGTGGAAATCGACCTGGAGAATTGTGAGGTTGCCGTCGGCGACAAGCGCTTCAGTTTTACCATCGAAGCTGCGAACCGGGACATGCTGCTGAACGGTCTCGACCGCATCGGTCAGACACTATTACTAGCGGATGAGATCACGGCATTTGAAAGCGCCGACCGGGCGCGCCGCGGCTGGGCCTATATCGACTAACCGCAAATATCCGCCTCAGCTGACGGCGATAACCCCGCCGGCAATTGCGGCACTGATTTCATCGGCACTCATACCCAGCGCCGCCAGCACCTCCTCACCCTGCTCGCCCGGTTTTGATAAATCGCGGCGCAATCCACAGCGCTCGCCGTTCATTGAAATCGGCAGTGCCGGCAAGGTGGTCGTCGACCCGTCGGCCAGGGTCAGGGGTATCAGGCCTTCGCTATGGGTCAGATGATGATCGTCGAACAAGTCTGATGGACTTGCGATCGGCGCAAACGGCAGGCCAGTGGTTTCAAGCTTCGCCATTAACTCGGCTTTGCTCATCGCACCAAAGCATTCGCGGATCACCGGCATGATCTCGTCGCGCCGCGCGACCCGATCCGGATTCTTCGCCAGATCCGCATCGGCCAGAAACGCATCGAAGCCAAACGATTCACACAGCAATGCCCACTGGGTGTCACTGACCACACCGACAAAAACCTGCTCATCGTCAGCGGTATCGAAAATATCGTACACCGCCCAGGCGGAGGTGCGCACCGACATGGGCTGCAACGGCTGCTTGGATACCGACTGCTGCGCCATATGCTGGCCGACCATAAAAGCGGTGGTCTCGAACAGCGAGCTCTTCACCTGCTGACCGCGACCGGTGGTGTGGCGCTGCTCGAGCGCGGCCATCACCGCAATCACGCCGAACATACCGCCGGTGATATCAATCACCGACGAACCGGCGCGCATCGGTTTGCCCGGCAAACCGGTCATATAGGCGAGGCCGCCCATCATTTGGGTTACCTCATCTAGCGCGGTGCGGTGTTCATAGGGGCCGTCGAGAAAGCCTTTCAACGAGCAATAGATCAAGCGCGGATTGTGTTCGCTGACCTGTTCGTAACCGAAACCCAGCTTATCCATTGCACCGGGGCGGAAGTTCTCGATCATGATATCGGCGTTCTGAATCAGGCGGCCGGCAATGGCGTTACCGGCCTCGCTTTTCAGGTCGATGCACAGACTTTGTTTATTGCGGTTGTACATCGGAAAGTAGCCTGCACCGCTGCCGGTAAGCCGGCGGGTGTTATCACCCTTCAGCGGCTCGACTTTGACGACCTCGGCGCCGAGGTCCGCCAGAATCAGACCGACCGACGGCCCCATCACCATATGGGTAAATTCGACAACTTTAATGCCCTTGAGGGGCAGATCTTGCTCCGGTAACACGGGATTCCTCCGGTGGCAGACGCTTCCCGAGGATACGGGATGCGCCGGAAAATCTTAAATGTTATTATGATATAACATTATATCTTTTGCAAAAGCGGCGCCGCCCGAAGCGCCGGAATACGGGGTAGCAGATGACAGCCATCGATATTGAAATCAGCGAAGTCGGACCCAGAGATGGTCTGCAGAGCATCGACTCAATTATGCTGACACAGGCGAAAAAGGATTGGATCACGGCGCAGGCAGCCGCCGGCACACCGGAAATCGAGGTCGGCTCCTTTGTGCCCGCCAAGGTTTTGCCGCAATTGGCCGATACCGATGAAATCGTCCGTTTCGCGACCACCATCCCCGGCCTGACCGTTGCGGTGCTGGTGCCGAACCTGCGCGGCGCCCGCGATGCGATGGCCGCCGGCGCCCATAAAATCTCTATTCCCGTCTCCATGAGCGAGACCCACAGCCTCAAAAACGTGCGCAAAACCCACGCCCAGATGCTCACCGAGATCGAAGCGATTGTCGCGGAAATCAGGCAATTGCCCGAAGGCAAGCGACCCAAGTTTGAGGCGGGGTTGTCCACCGCTTTCGGCTGCACGCTGGAAGGCCCGATCAGCGAAGACTTTGTGGTTTCGATGGCGGAAAAACTGATCGCCATCGGCTGCGACGAAGTCGGGCTGTCAGACACCACCGGCTACGGCAATCCGGCGCAGGTCAGCCGCATGACCAAACGTATCTGGGCAGCGGTCGGCAAAGACAAGATGACCGGCGTGCACCTTCACAACACCCGCGGCCAGGGTCTGGCCAACGCACTGGCGGCGGTCGAAATCGGTATCACCACCATCGACAGCTCGCTCGGCGGCCTCGGCGGCTGCCCCTTCGCCCCGGGTGCCAGCGGCAATATCGTCACCGAAGACTTGGTGTTTATGCTGGAAGCGATGGGTTTGCGCACCGGTATCGATATCGATGCGCTGCTCGCCGTACGCGAGCAGGTGGCTGCCGCACTGCCCAACGAAGAGATGTATGGCTTTACCGCAGCAGCCGGGCTACCGAAAGGTTTTAAAGCTGCATAGCTACTACGGAATCTGCAAGAACCGTTGCCGCATCAACTTCTGAGACCGTCGGCAGCATGGAAGCTGCCGTCGCGCCTACATGGATGTATTCACGGCATGTCTCAGAAGTTGATGCGGCTATGGTTCCGAAGAGAAACTAGCCGGCAACGGCTGTCCCGGCATACATATACCCGGCGATTTTCGGTCCGGGAATATAATCCGCATCTAAATCGGTAATCCGGAAACCACCCTGCTCGATCAGCTTCGGAATCGGCCGGTTGATATTGCAGCCGCCGGCCATTTTGCCCCACACCCCGTTCAGACGATCCTGCCATTTACGCACCGATTCATCCGGTGCCTGACCGTGCTCGCTAAACAGCAGCTTGCCGCCGGGCTTCAACACCCGATGCATTTGCTGCAGCGCTTCGAGCCAGCCGGGAATGGTGCAAAGCGCATAGGTTAAAACGATGGTATCGACACTGTCATCGTCAAGGGGAATTTTTTCACCGGGCAAGCCCAGCCACTTCACTTCGATATCGGACGCGGCGATATTCTTCTGCGCTTTTTTGCGCATTCCCTCGGAGGGTTCAAGCCCCCAGATAAACTCGACTTTATCTTTGTTGTAAAACGGCAGATTCAGACCCGAGCCCATCCCGACCTCGAGCACCCTGCCCTCCGCCAACGGCACCACTTTGCTGCGCTGCTTGGAAATTTCTTTCAGGCCACAGGCGCAATTGATGACGTGCGGCAAAATATGCTCTTCGTAGAAACTCATGGTCATGCTCCCCGGCCTGAAGCCGCGCTGGTTTTTATGCTGCGATGCGGGGCTTGATGTTACCACCGAGGAAAAACAACACCATCGAAATCAGTATGCCGCCGATTAACGGGCTGTGGACGTGCACGGACATAAACAAGGCGCCGGTCACCAGCGTACCGAGCGCACGCCCCAGCGTGCCCATCGAGCCATACACCCCCATAACCAGACCCCGATCGCCCTGCGCGGCAGTCATCGAAGCCAGACTCTGCGCGCTGGTCAGAATCAGCGCCGCTGCCGCCGATTGCACCGCCATCGCCAGCGTGACACCGACCAGACTCGCCGCATCGCCGGCAACAATCATTGCTGTCATACCGACTATATAAATAGCCGCACCGGCGCGCAGCAGATTGATCTCGCCGAAGCGCCGGCTGAGGCGCCCCATGGCAATGCCCTGCACCATCACCAGCGCCAGACCGCCGGCGAGCAAAATCGGCGCCAGACCGCGCGGCCCGTCAATCAC
>JBFJYC010000134.1:0-8580 GCA_041622815.1 Spongiibacteraceae bacterium
CTGGCCTATCTTGTTCGCCGTTTGCTGGAAAATGGTGCGAACAGTTCCTTTGTTAGCAATATTATCGACGATCATGTGCCGATCGATTCACTGGTCACGGATCCCGTTGTCATGGCCGGAAAGTGGTCTTCATGCCACAACCCGAAGATCCCTTTGCCGCCGGCAATTTATGGTGCATCGAGACGTAATTCTCCGGGCATTGACGACAGTGATATTGCGCAACTTAGAGCCCTACTCGCTACAGTGCATATGCGTTATGAGGGGATTGCCGGCGCTGCCGCGGGCGAGCCTGTCCACAACCCGGCGAAATACGATGACATTGTCGGATATTTGAAATTCGACAGCGCGCAGGACATGCGGAACAAGCTAGCGCTGCTGCAGAAGGGATTTGAGTGCCAACGTTATCAGTCGCAGCAGCGCGCCGCATGGCTGACGGATTATGCCGATATTCTTGAGCGGCAGCGTGGCGAACTGATTGCCCTGTGTGCGCGCGAGGCAGGTAAAACCTTGCGCGATGGTGTCGCTGAAGTTCGTGAGGCTATCGATTTTTGTCGTTACTACGCCGCGCAATGTGTCGCCATGCCCGCGCAGCAGTCGCCCCTTGGCGTGGTCTTGTGTATCAGCCCCTGGAATTTCCCGTTGGCGATATTTGTCGGTCAGATAGCAGCTGCGCTAGCTGCGGGTAACGCAGTGTTGGCTAAGCCTGCCGAACAGACCGGCCTGATTGCGCAGCGAGCCGTCGCCCTTATGTATGAGGCGGGAGTGCCGTCGCAATTGCTGCAGTATGTAATTGCGCGGGGTGTCGACGCCGGCGCGACTTTGGTACCCGACATGAGAACCAAGGCTGTGATATTTACCGGGTCTACTGTGACCGGTCGCTGGTTGTTCGAGAAATTATCGGAGCGCGGCGACGCGCCGCTACCCTTGATTGCCGAAACCGGCGGCCAGAATTGCATGATCGTCGATTCAACTGCCCTGCCAGAGCAGGTAGTCGATGATGTGATCCGTTCCGGTTTTACGAGCGCGGGGCAACGCTGTTCGGCGTTGCGGGTGCTGTATCTGCAGGACGACGTTGCTGATCATCTGATAGCTTTGATTGCTGGTGCGATGGATGAGTTGCGTATTGGTGACCCTGCGGCGCCGGATACCGATATCGGACCGGTTATTGATGCGGCTGCATTACAAAAACTGCAGGCGCACGTGGCGGCGATGCACCGCCACCCCGATGTCAGATTACTACATCAGCTTTCAGTTGCGGATGAGCGGCTCGCCGAGGGTTACTATTTCGCGCCGAGACTCTATGAAATTCCTGCGCCGGATGTATTGCCGGGCGAGGTGTTCGGGCCGGTAATCCATGTGATTCGCTATTCTGCCGCGCAATTGGAAGACGTTGTCGATCAAATCAACGGCACCGGCTTCGGGCTGACCTTGGGCGTGCACAGTCGTATCGACGAAACTGCTGTGATGATCTCAGCGCGTGCGCTGGCGGGCAATATCTATATCAACCGGGATATGATTGGTGCCGTCGTAGGAGTGCAGCCTTTCGGCGGCCGCGGTTTATCCGGTACCGGGCCGAAAGCCGGCGGCCCGCTGTACCTCAATCGCCTGTCGCGGTTATCGGATGGGCTCACTTCAGGCGTGCCGATGGCAGAGCCCGGGTCGCTTAGCGGCGTGACCGGTGAAAGCAATCGTTATCTGTTCGAACCGCGTGGGCTTGTTCAGCTTATCTATGGCGAACAGGACAGTGCTGAACACTGTCTGGCATCGCTATTGGCAGCCTGTGACGCAGGCAATACAGTTTTTGTTGATGTCCCTGCGCTATGGCATGGGCGTCTGGCGGCATCGGTGGCGGGACATGGCGATCGCGTTCGGTTCCGGGCCCGCACAATGCAGTTTCCGGACGCCGACGCGGATGCCTATGTGCTTGCGCCCGGCAGCGCGCTGTTGCCGGGTGTATTGCAGAGCTTGCAAACCGCAGGCGCCGGGATTCCGGTGATAATCTGTGAATTACCCGGGCCGCTGTATTGGCAGCGCTTTGTCGTAGAGAAAGTAATCACCACAAATACCGCCGCGGCGGGTGGCAATGCGCCGCTCATGGCGTTGTCCTGAAGTAGCAGGCGCGTTCTGCGCCAGCGGGGCTCGACTACAGGGATAGCCGCTCGGCAATATGCGCGCGGCTGAAAAAGATTTCGGTCGCTTTGCCGCGGCTTTCCAATCCGGCTACCAATTTTTCGATATCGTAAGGCCCCCGTTTCACGGTCTTATGCCTTCAGGAATCGTCTGACAGCAGCGACACCATCTGGCCGCGGGTCGGCGCAACTTTATTGTCGAGCATATCCACCCATAATTTTGCCAGTGCATCTCCGTCGCGGGTCCACTCTATGGTTGTCTGGTCTTCGATCGCCTTGGCGATTTCGGCGCCGGCCATCATACCTTTCATCATAATCACACCCGGTCCCCAGTCCTTATTGCGCTTCTCGATCTGAGCCGGTGCAAAAAAGAATGTCGGTTTGGCGCCGGGCAGGTTTTTGGTGCTGCCCATCTCCTCCCAATGGGTGGCGCCGACCATGCAGCTTTCCACCATATTGTCCTGCAGAAGATTGTGCAGAGTAGCGGTAAGGCCGGCGTCACCGGACATGTCCACGTAGGCGCCCGCCAGATTGGCATCGATTTCCGCCTCGTTGCCGTAGGTAACAATCTGGTCGCAGCAGCCCAGTCCTTCGACAAACGCAACATTGCCGGGGGAGGTCAGTCCGACCACTTTCTGTGAGACCTTGGGGTCGTCTTTCAGAAGTTTTGCCAACCCGAAGCCGGTCTTGGAGGAGACCGAGCCGACTAACACCTGCTGGGCACCGAAAAAATCGTTATCCACAAGGTAGTCATAGAGCACATAGGAGGTCATAAATAGCGGAAACAGCAGGCAGCGCTCGGTCTCCAGTGCTTGCAGAAATTCCGGTTCGGCCTTGGTGCGGCGGTAGCCGTTGTAGAGCCCCGGTAGCTCCTTGCGGTGTGCTGCAAAATCGACGAACTGATCTTCCACAATCTTTCCAGGCTGCAGCACGGTGTGGCTGGCCATCGGGAAGAAGCCCCACATGCGCTCGCCCACCGGAATCGCATCACACTTTGATTCGATGACATCCGCGCAGCCCCATACCGGCACCTTGCCCCAGTTGTCCGGTGCGGGATAAAAGCCCCAGTAGCCGATGGTGTCGCCGGACACGGCGTAGCTGACGTTATTGGCGGTGAGGCCGAATTTATCGATGGCGACCAGAATTTCACCGTCGCCGATTGCCGGAATGTCGCCTTCAACAACCTTGGTTTGGCGGAGGTTGCTGCGGTCTACCCAGAGTTCTTTAACGCGAGTCATAATGATGTCCTGTGAGAATTTTATTTTGGCAGTATATGTGACATTATATGGCTTGCCAACCACGCTCACTAGAACGGGACTAAAAGTTGTGAAGTCTGAGTCAAAAAAAGCCGCTACCGACGGCCGCGTCCAGCGCAGCGAACGCAGTCGCCAGCTGATTATCGATGCGATGTTAGAGCTGGTGAATGAAGGCGTGCTGGTACCGACCGCACAACAGGTAGCCGACCGGGCCAGTGTCGCCATTCGCACCGTGTTCAGGCATTTCTCCGAGATGGAATTGCTGTTCAATGAAATGGATGTGTACATGCGTCCGATGTTGGATGCCTTGTTCGCCGGCGGGGATCGTACCGGCACATTGGAGGAACGGGTATTACAGGCGGTGGAGCGCCATGCCGATGCCTACGAGCAAATCGCGCCGGTAGTTCGCTCCACACACAGTCAGGCCTGGCGCTGGCCAACGCTACTGCGCAACTACGTGAGAAACCAGCGCCGCTTGCGCAAAGATCTCGATGGCTGGTTGCCGGAACTGAAAAATTTACCGACGGAAACCCGGGAAGCTATTGATGGTATTACCAGCTTTGAATTCTGGGAGCGCTTGCACATTATTCAGGGCCTGCAGCGAGATGCGGTTGTCACACTGAAAACCAATTTAATTCTGCAATTGATTAATCAGGGAAAGTAACGGCTATGACTACGGACTACATCATGTACGGGTCAGAAAATTCGTATTACAGCGGCAAGACGCGGGCTTATCTGCGTTACAAATCAGTGAACTGGGAGGAGCAACTGTCGACCCACAAAGTGTACAAAGAATTTATTCTGCCGCGGGTCGGCTTCGGCATTATTCCGGTGCTGCATACCGCCGACGATGAGGTGGTGCAGGACACCACCGAAATCATCGACTACATCGAGGTGCGTCATCCTGAAGTCTCGGTCTACCCGGAATCGCCGAAGCAGCGACTGGCGGCGCTGTTGATGGAAGTTTACGGTGATGAATGGCTGATTATTCCGGCCATGCATTACCGCTGGAATTTTCTCGAACAGCAGGGTGATTTTATCTACGGTGAGTTCGGCCGCCTCGGTGCGCCTGATGGCACGCTGGAAGAGCGCATCGCGATCGGCACCAAAACCGGCAAACCCTTCAAAGGTATTACACCTATTTTAGGGGTGACCGATGCGACGATTCCGGCAATCGAGCAAGGCTATCTGCAAGATCTTGAGGCGCTGAACAAGCTGTTCAGCAAGCAGGATTATCTGTTCGGTTCACGGCCTTCGATCGGCGACTTCGGCCTGATGGGGCCGCTCTACGCGCATCTTGGCCGCGACCCTTATCCAAAAGCTTTAATGCAGGAGAAGGCACCGGCGGTCTATGCCTGGGTGGAGCGAATGAATAAGCCGGCACCACTGTCCGGCGAGTTTGCCGCCGGCGATGTGGTGGCTGACGAAGTGCTGCAACTACTGCGGGTGCAGGCTGAGGATCAATTGCCGTTTCTCGCTAAAACCGCTGACCATGTCGCGAGCTGGTTGGAGCAAAATCCCGGTGGCGATATTCCCCGCGCCGTGGCGATGGATTCTTTTACGACTCACGGCGCTACCGGCGAGCGTATGGTGTCGGCGTTTTCCCTGTGGATGTATCAGCGCCCCTACGATTACTACCATTCGCTTAGCGGCGCAGACAAAGCCGCGGCGGATGATCTGCTAAGGACTGTCGGCGCCTACGATATTTTTCAAAAGCCGATACCCCGGCGCGTGGCGCGCAAGCGCGGACAGTTGGAGCTGGTCGCTGAATCCTGAGCTCTGAATAGACGCTAAGTTGTTATTTCGTGGGCGCCTTCGAGTGTATCCATCTGGCCACTGTTTACCATGAGCGCGCTGATTTTCTGTCGCTCTGTTTCGGGCGTTGCGATCCAGTGCTGCTGTAGTTTCTGCCACACCGCCACCTGAAACGTTTTAGCCACACTGCGGAACGGCTTGCCGGCTAAGCTGCCGGCATAAAGCGCTCGGTGTTTGTTAAAGGCTTCTTCGTTAAAGCGTGTTTCGCCATCTGCCAAGTGCTTTTTGTAGGCGCAGTAATTCTGCTGCATCAACGGTACAAAATATTTTCCGCACCAGTTGAGCAACGGTGCCAAATCATCAGTTAACTCAAATCTGCCGTTACTTGGCGAAACATGCCGCCGATAGTGTTTCGAAATCCACGCCGCGGTTTGTGGCGCGTGTTGTTCGATAATTTGCCACGCCGAGGGATCGGTTTTATTCATGCTGAGTTGGCCGAAGATGCTGGCGTCAGCGAGTGTCATTTGTCCGCCGCAAAGGTAGGGGCGGCTGCTATAAATCGGCTCTATTGCGTTCAGCAGTTCTCGGAATGCGTTATCTAATAGTTTGTGGGTCGGCGGGAATCCTTTTCTTGCTGGCGGTCGTAGGCGCTTCGGTAAATTCCGGTAATCATTGCTGCCGTTGTCGACGCTGAATAGGTAGGGCAGACGGCGCACCTGTCGCGGCGGAAATACCATGCTGTTGATTCCGCTCAGGGGCCCGAGCAGTGGTTTCATCTCCGCGGCCAGTCGTTTGCCGGCGGTATTATCTGCTGCCGCATTGACCCAGCGGTTGTGGTGCACCATGTACAGGCCGAACTCATCGAGGGCTTCATCGATCAGGCGCACGGCAAAGCCCTCTGCAGTGCCGGCATCCGGCAACAAATGGCACCCCGGATTTTGCGCGGCCAGCCATTCGCCGATAGCGGTGGAGTCATACAGGCATTCACCATCAGGACCGAACAAATACGGCACCAGCGGGAATTCCTGTAGCGGGTCGGCGGGCGGGTAGGTCAGTTTGAGTTTGCCACGCTTTAACGCGGCGATACGTCGCTGACAGCTCAGGGCCTGTCGCGTGGAGCCTTGCTCCGGCAGCCAGATAAACGGCAAGTCCGCGCGCCGCAGCAGCATGTCGACTTTCAGGGCGTAGGGGGAGAGTGAGGCACCCCATAGCATCCATTGTCGGTCGCTAGGCTCAGGCATAAAGTTTGTTCCCCGGAGGAAGGCGGTTGATTGTAATAGACATAGTGTCTATTTTGTTTGGCTGCCATTTTACTGCTGAAACCCAAATCATGTCCGCTCCGCTTGCCCCCGCCAAACGCGCCTATTTGAATCGCGATGACCGCCGTGCGCAGCTGCTCGAATGCGCTGCGACCATTGTCGATCGCGAGGGCTGGAGCGCGTTGACTATGGTCAGCCTGGCGAAGGAAGCCAAGGGTTCACGGCAATTGGTTTATCAGCATTTTTCCTCGGTGACCGAGTTGGTCAGGGATACCGGCGACTACCTGTTTCAGGAGCTCCGCGAGCGCATCACCTTGGTGTTTAGCGATAGCGGGATGACGTTGCGGGAGTCGGCGGAGCAGGCGGCGCGTATCACCTTTGAATTCCCGCCGGGGCGGGCAGCGGCGCTGTTGCAGCTGATGGTTGTTCCCTTCGATGAAGGCAATGAGTTGAGCGCCGTCAGCAGGCGTATACGCAAGGCGAGTACCGCGGTGGCGCGGGAGATGCTGGCCGCGAAACTCCCTGATTGGCCGGAAAATGCCCGTCACACTCTGGCGGCGACCATGGATATGGCGATCTGGAGCCTGCATTTGTCGGTGTCCGACGGCATCACTGATAAAGAGAGCGCCATCCGAACATTCGCCTGGAGTCTGGACGCGCTGGTCAGGAGCGGGCAGCAGGAAATTGCCTAATTATTACGGACTGTAATAATCTCTGGACATAGGTATAAATTCTGGCATAATAAGTGCCAATATAAGAATTGGCCTGCTGTGAACGATGAGCCGCAGCGCCAGTCACTTGATGAGGACTCTACCAATGAAGCCATCGACTAAACGCAATGCTGCCCGGCTGCTTGCCGTAACCATTGTCTCGGGCTTGGCCATTTCAGCGACCGCCCAGCAGCGGGTCATTGAAGAAGTGGTGGTCACGGCCCAGAAAAAGGAACAGGGTCTGATCGATGTGCCGGCATCGGTGTCGGTTATCGGTGGTGAAATGGCGAGTGAGTCAGCGTTGATCGATGCCCAGGACATCGTGCAGTACACCCCTAACGTCAAACTCGACACGTCGAATTCAAACCCGGCACTCAGTATCCGTGGTTTCGGCAGCCCGCCACTGGCGCGCAGCATTGAACCGTCGGTGGGTATTGTGATTGATGATGTGTACTACGGTCGCACCACCTTTGTGAACGACGGTGCTTTCGATATGGAGCGCCTCGAAGTCTTGCGGGGTCCGCAGGGAACGTTGTTCGGCAAGAACACTGTGTCCGGGGTGTTGAATTTCACCACCAAGGCTGCGGATACCGAGGTGCATGGCTATTTCAATGTCGCCGCTGCGACCTTGAAAGGTCGCCGTATCGAAGGCGGCATGTCCTTCCCGTTAGTGTCAGACCGCATAGGTGCGCGGGTGGCCTTTCGTAAACTTGAACGGGATACCGGTACCTACAACACGACCCGGGATTTGGATAACGCGCAGGAAGATGAAGCGTTCAGGGTGAAGCTGGCTTGGGATGTGAGCGACGACTCGCTGTTGCGACTGGAGTACTTTCAGGCGTCTTCTGAAGGCAATGCCTATAACATCCAATTGCAGGAAGCCACTGACAGGGCGTTGGCCGAATACCGCACTCATGACCCGCGCACCGAAGACGACGTGTTCGATGGTAATGAATCCACGGATGCAGATCAGTTTGCAAATCGTGACGCAAAATCACTGACGCTGGCCTATGAAACCAGTTGGCAGGATATCGGGATATTCAACAATCTTGATATAAACCTTGTCGCGAACCAGTCTGAAATAGAAACACCATTCCAGCTCGACTCGGATTTTTCTCCGATTCCGTTCTCTGTGCTATCGACCGATGGCCCGGAGCTGTACGAGCAAAAATCTATTGAATTGCGCTTTAGTGGCGACACAGCCGCGCCCTTCGGTTGGGGCACCGGCCTCGATTTTGTCGCGGGTCTGTTTCATTTTGAGGCCGAGGGCGGTGCCAGCCAAAATGCGACGCAAGACCTGAACCATTTGCAGGATGTTATCGAATCGGGTCAGGGCGGCATTCCGGCGGGTGGTGAAGCCGCTGCTGCCAATGCGCTCATCGCTGCTGAGCGGACGGGCTCGGGAGATCCCAATCGAGACAGCATAAATTCAGTTAATATTGTCAGTATTAAAAACAGCTCTGATTCGATC
>JBFJYC010000135.1:0-8571 GCA_041622815.1 Spongiibacteraceae bacterium
CTGCAACGAAGACAACACCATCAGCCACGCCAGCAACGCCATCCCGGTTCAGGTTGCCTGAACAGCAACCACTGAACCATTTCTGCATATGGCTGTCTGACGTTGTGATGAGCCTGCGCAAAACCTACACAATCGCACTCCAGCGTTTACTGATTGCCGCGCTGGCAATGAACGCAGCGCTGGGCTATGCCGCCTGCGATATGCAACCCGGCACCGATAGCGCCGCTTCAGAAATAGCTGCCATGCCCTGTCACGGCGAAGCCAATGCCGGAGACGCGGCGCCTGAACCGGCGCCCGCCGATACCGATAACTGCTGTGCCGCCTGCTTCTTAGTAGCGCCGCCTATGCAATTCAGCCAAACCGCTGAACTGCCGCACCAGCAGGCAGCCACTGCCAGCGATACCCCGCTGCTGCTCTCAAACCAAACTCGCATCCTCAGACCCCCTATCACTAACCGCTCCTGAATGGCCGCGCCTTGCGCGGCGTGTAAACCAATTCAATCTGAGAGGTGATGTTATGTTTAAGCCAATTGCGGTTGCCGCCCTAGCCGGCGCAGCCCTGATCAATACCAGCAATGCTGCAGATTATGTCGTCGATGTTCACGGCATTGTCTGCGAGTTTTGCTCCTTCGGTGTCGCCAAAAAGGTCCGCAAACTATCCTTTATCGATGCCACCGGTTACGACAAGGGGGTGAAAGTCGATATTGAAAATCAGCGGGTGTTCATCGCAGTTTCCGACGAGGCCGACCTCAGCGACGCCGGCGCCGAAAAAGCCGCGCTGTTTGAGGCTATCGAATCCGGCGGTTACAAACCCGTGACGGTCCGTCCACTGGCGGCTGAGGAGGCGTCACCATGAAGCGCTGGTTGGCAACGTGTCTCGCGCTGACACCCGCTTCCATTGCTTTCGCGCATCAACCTGTAATGGATATGGCGCCACGCTGGAACGGCGGCTACGGTATCCAGACGCGGGTGGAACGCGCCAACGATGTAACGACCACCTGGGTCGAAGGCGTCTACACGTTTAAACCTTCGTTGCGGATGACGCTGAAAGTGCCGCAAAGCGACGGCGAACTCGGCGATGCGATTTTTGCCGTGCCGCTGAAGCGCTATACCAACAGCGGTGCCTTCACATCGAACTGGGGGCTGACACCCTCGGTGCGTATGCCGACCGGCGGCGGCAGCGACTGGGATACCGGCCTCAGCCTCAGCTACAGTTCCGAGTCCCGCAACTACTACACACTATTTGATCTCTATACGCTGGACGACAAGAACGGCCTCGACGTGAATGTGGGCCTGGTCAACGCCGACGGCAAAGGCTCATCCTGGTTCACGCTGCTAGATATCTCGGCACAGGACTCGGACAGCGGGCAGCGCATACTGAGCGGGCCGGTGGTCGCCTACTTTAAGCACAACGTCATCGTGCGGGCGGAGTATAAGTTCGAAGTGGAAGACCGCGACGACACCTGGAACGGCAATTTCTTCAGCATCGGTATCGGGGTGGTGTACTGATATGACTCAGGCAGAGAGCAAACCCCGCAGCTGGAGCTGGTTATTGCTATTTACAACCTCAGGCACGCTGCTGTGCTGTGCGATTCCGATCACGCTGGTGTCGCTGGGCTTGGGTGCGACCGTGGCGAGTATGGCCTCGGCCGCGCCGTGGTTGATTACGCTCAGCCAGTACAAAGGCTGGATGTTTCTCGGCTCCGGCGCATTGATCGCGCTGGCACTGTGGGCCGTGTACCGGCCCGGACGCGCCTGCCCCACTGATCCGGAGCTCGCCGCCGCCTGCGCCAACGCGGACAAGTGGAACCGCCGCTTCATCGGCATTTCCTCTGCGCTGTGGTTACTGGGGTTCGGTGCCGCCTACGCGTTGCCGCTGCTGCAATGACGCCGAAACTAAGCTCCAATGTGGTGTGCCCGCAATGCGGGCACAGTGAAACGGAACAGATGCCCACCGATGCCTGCCAGTTTTACTATGACTGCAAAGGCTGCGGTGCACTGCTTAAACCGCTACCCGGCGATTGCTGCGTTTATTGCTCATTCGGCGATACACCCTGCCCGCCTGTGCAGGAATCGGGAAAGCCCTGCTGCTAAGCCATTCGGATCAGGCGACTTTTGATGTAGCCTGATCATCCTGCTTGTAAGCATCCACATACGGCTGCACTTCACCGCGCTCCGATGCCCAGTACACACCTTCGAGCTGCCGCAGGCCCTCTTCCCGGGCGCGGATCGCCATCTGCCGTGCAACATCTTCGCCGTAGCGGGTCACAGAAAAACTCTTGTGGGCATTCTCGCCCGGTGCGGTCGGCCAGTTCGCTTCCCAGTACCAGGTTTCACGCACAGTGCCGTCTTTTAAGGTCCAGCTTTTGGAGAACGTACAAACACCGGTAATACCGGTTTTGTTATGGCGGCGCTTTGCAGTGGCGAATTCTTTACGACTCAGCGGTGGTTGCTCCGCCAGCAATTGATCGCGATGCGCTTTTGCAGCCAGTAACGCGGGCCGCTTGCCACCGAATTTCTTGTCGGGAAAGTTTTTCACAAACCGCTCGCCGCGCCGGCGCAGACTGACGCGCCAAGTATGCGTGCGGTAGTCCGGGTCATCGATTCTGGAAATACCGTACATCGCTTTTGAAGTTCCGTTGTTGCTCATGATTCAGTCTCCTTCAGAGCAGGCCGTTTGAATTTAGTTCCCTAGCTATTGCCGCCGGACAGATCGCTTGATGCCAATATCTCTGCGGCCCCAATGCCACGACTTGCGCATAGGACGTTTTCTCCAAAGCGGGCAGCGCCGGTGCGAAATACGGTGACAATGAACAATTTGCATTTGCGGTGGCTGAGATAGCCAGCAACGCGGCGACCACTAACGAGCGTGAAATAGGCATAACGTTCTCCTGTGTAGATATTACCCGCCACAGGTATTGCAACTTTGATACCAAGATACACACATAAGTAACACTACGCATAATACTGCCAATTCGATCACATTGAATGCAGCAATCACACATTTATGCATCTAAATGCTGCAAAATCATTTAGTTAGAGCCAGCATAACGAATAGCGTTGGCACCACGCCGCAATCTACGCCGAACAAACTGGTGCGCAGCGCCTCAAAAACACACAAAACGTTACCGAATAAACGCCAGACCAGAGAAGGTAACACTACATACCTGAACCATGGATGACCGGAGCGCCGCTCCATCCGACAATCATGCTGCTAGCGCAGCGACGCTATCTACGTCACAATTCTGCGGATCTGCGGACTAAATGTATTTGCCCAAGCGAATCGCCTGACTTAAAGCGTAGATGCTCGTAGGTATAGTTGCGCGGCGCGCCCGGCAAGGTGCCTGATTACCGGTGGCCAGCGGAGCTGGCTCAAGTGATTCGGCCAGCACGGGATTTTAATAACAAAACCCCGATTAAAGGGCGTCTGAAGTGGAAAAGAAAACCATTCTACTGGTCGAAGATCACCCGGCTGACTACCGTGTATTCAGTCAAATGATTGATGAACTGGGCGACTACAAGGTCGTCGGCGCACAGTCCGGCGCGGAAGCGCTGTCACTGATAAAAATCGAAATGCCCGATTGCGTACTTATGGACTATAGCCTCCCCGGCGCAAACGGACTGGAACTATTACCGGAATTCAAAACTACATACCCCAGCCTTCCGGTGATCGTACTCACCGGGTTGGAAGACCCGAAAATTGCCGCCGCGCTGATCAAAGCCGGTGCTGTCGATTTTTTGGGAAAGGACAACCTCACTCCTGAAGACCTACTACGCGCATTGGTCCATGCAATCTCAGAAGCAGAACTCAAAACCCGCAACCGTAATCAACAGCGCCGCCTGTCGCTGTACTACGACCTGATCAATCAAACCGAAGATCCGACGCTGATTTTTTCGCTGCCGCTGGGCAAGCTATTCGACATCAACGCCAGCGCCTGCGATCGCCTCGGTTACACCAAACATCAATTCCTCTCTGATCCGCTGGTAATGCGCGACGTATTCAGCACCGACCGCGATGAGTGGCGTGAGTTCTTTAACGAAACCATCGACACCGGATTTTCACGCTTGGAATGGGAGTTAACTTTACCCTACGGGCCTGTCGAAACTGTCGATATCAGTGGCCGCTACGTGCAAACCGACGGCGAGGAATTTCTGATCGCGGTCGCCCGTGATGTAGGTCGCCACGTAGAGCAGCGCAACGAACTCAGGGAACAGGCATTGAGTGACGCGCTCACCGGCGTGCACAACCGGCGTTTCTTTGAGCAATCTCTCGCCGATGAATGGCGACGGCTTAGGCGACACGGGCACAACCTCGCGCTACTGCTCATCGACATCGATTTTTTCAAACTATACAACGATGCACTCGGCCATCAGGCCGGCGACGAGTGCCTGCAACAAGTTGCCGCGGCAATGGACGCTGTCATCGGCCGCGCCGGTGAGTTCCTCGCCCGCTACGGCGGCGAGGAATTCGCGGTACTGCTCCCCGAAAGCGAGCTCGCGGACGCGCGCGGACTGGCCGAAAAACTGCTCGCCGCCGTCGCTGAATTAGAGATTCCGCACCCTAACTCTCCCGAGGCGTTTGTGTCCGTCAGCATCGGCGGCGCGGCTGCCCTGCCCAATGCCGATCGGACTTCGGGGGCCTTGATTGCCGCAGCAGATACTGCGCTATATGCCGCAAAATCCAGCGGTCGCAACCGCTATGTTGAATACGGCAGCGCCAGCGACACTAAAATGAACTACGGATAACGAGCCGCGGTAGATTGCCACCCCCGGCAATTACATCGTCACAGGCCACTTTTTTGTTTCTACCAATACCGCTAAGCTTCTGCTCTTCTCAAATTCAAAATACTGACCAATATGTCCGACTCTGCTGTTTACCCGGTTGACCCCGCTCTCGCCGCCACTGCCCATATCGACGCCGACAAATACGCCGCGATGTACAAGCAATCTCTGGAGCAACCGGACCAGTTCTGGAGCGAGCGGGCCGCGGAGTTTCTGACCTTTAGCAAACCGTTCACGCAGGTTTCACAATCGGACCTCAGCAAAGGCGAGGCGCGCTGGTTCGACGGCGGCGAGCTCAACGTCAGCGTTAACTGTATCGATCGCCATCTGCCGCAGCGCGCCGATCAGACAGCGATTATCTGGGAGGGTGACGACCCCGCCGATGATCTAACAATTACCTACGCAGAACTCCACGACAAGGTATGCCGGCTGGCGAATGTGATGCGCGGGCGCGGCGTTAAAAAAGGCGACCGCGTCTGTATCTATATGCCGATGATTCCGGAAGCAGCCTACGCGATGCTGGCCTGCACCCGGATCGGCGCAATTCATTCGGTGGTGTTCGGCGGTTTTTCTCCCGAAGCATTGCAGGGCCGCATCAATGACTCCGAATGCCGGATGCTGATCACAGCCGATGAAGGCGTGCGCGGCGGCAAACCGATTCCGCTGAAAGCGAATGCCGATATCGCACTGCAAGACTGCCCGAGCATCGACACCTGTATTGTGGTGAAGCGCACCGGCGGCACCATTGACTGGTCCAAGGGGCGTGACATCTGGTACGAAGAGGCAACCGCAGCCGCGGCAGCAGATTGCACGCCCGAAGCGATGGCCTCGGAAGACCCGCTGTTTATCTTGTACACCTCCGGTTCCACCGGCAAACCCAAAGGCGTGCTGCACACCACCGCCGGCTATCTGTTACAGGCGGCGATGACCTTCAAATACACCTTCGATTATCAGGAGGGGGACGTCTACTGGTGCACCGCCGATGTCGGCTGGGTCACCGGTCACAGTTACACGGTGTACGGGCCGCTGGCCAACGGCGGTACCACCCTGATGTTTGAGGGCGTACCCACCTACCCCGACGCCGGCCGCTGCTGGGCGGTGTGCGACAAGCATCAGGTGCAGACCTTTTACACCGCACCGACCGCACTGCGGGCACTGATGGGTCAGGGCGACGAGTTCGTCACCCAGTATTCACGCAAGTCGCTGCGCATCCTCGGCACCGTCGGTGAACCGATCAACCCGGAGGCCTGGGAGTGGTACCACCGCGTCGTCGGCGAAGAAAAACTGCCGATTGTCGACACCTGGTGGCAGACCGAAACCGGCGCTCAGATGATGACGCCGCTGCCCGGCGCCACCCCGCTGAAGCCGGGCTCCGCCTGCGTGCCGATGTTCGGCGTAGAACCGGTACTGATGGATGCCGACGGCAACGAACTCGAAGGCGCTGCCACCGGCAATCTCGCCATCAAACGCTCCTGGCCGGGCCAGATCCGCACCGTCTACGGCGATCATCAACGTCTGATCGATACCTATTTCTCAACCTATAAAGGTTATTACTTCACCGGTGACGGCGCGCGCCGCGATGAAGATGGCTATTGGTGGATTACCGGCAGGGTCGATGATGTGCTCAATGTGTCGGGGCACCGCATGGGCACCGCCGAAGTCGAAAGCGCGCTGGTATTGCACCCCGCAGTCGCCGAAGCCGCAGTGGTCGGTTTTCCCCACGACATCAAGGGCCAGGGCATCTACGCCTATGTCACCCTGATGCAGGGCAGCGAAGCCTCTGAGGAACTGCAGGCCGAGTTACTGGCAATATGCAGCAAGGAGATCGGCGCTATCGCCAAACCGGACCACATTCAATGGGCCCCGGGCCTGCCGAAAACCCGCTCCGGTAAAATTATGCGCCGTATCCTGCGCAAGATTGCCGCCGACGAACTGGACAACCTCGGTGATACTTCGACACTGGCCGACCCGTCGGTCGTCGATGACCTGATTGCCAACCGGCGCAGCCGCTGACACAGCAATGGCATCACCGCGATGGCGAAAACCAAATCGGTGATGTCCAGGCCCGCTCCCGGATATGGCTCGGAATCGTCGACTCACAAACCTTTTGATCGATGTCTTCGCAATCGTTGCCTGCACAGTAACTCTGAAGACGCTGGCACGCGATCTGACTCCAGCGGCAGGTTGGCTGTTCAATAACGCGCGCATAGTAGTGCGCGTACTGGTTCGGATTAAATGCCGGGTCCACCCAGGTAGCACACAGATTGGCCGGCACCATGGCAGGCTTTTCGCAATCTGTCGGCGCATGTAGCGGCGCCGAGATAACCTCCGTAACTTTCTCCTGTGGCCTGCCGGCGTCATCCACCCAGCCCTTCACAATCTCCAGACGCTGAATGCCCGGAAAGACGCGGCCTGCGGTATCCGGCGCTTTCAGGGCGGACACAAAAAAGCGCGGCGCACTGGCACTGATCAGCTCAGCGCCCATCGCTGCGCCATGGCTGTATGCCTCAGCGATCGCATCGCTGCTTGAGCAAAGATCTTCCGCAATCGCGTCACCGGCAAAAAACCGCACATTGAGGCGGTGCCCGCTGGTGGCGTAGACCTCCCTGCGTTGCATTGCCGCAAACAGCTCAGCGCGGCTATTGCTTCGGGCATACAGTACTGCGAGCCCGCCGGGATTCAGCTCTGCCGGTGAGGGTATTTGCAGGTCTGAACCGGGAAGGCTTAGGAAACGATTATGATGTTCCCGGTAGTTTTGCTCAGAAACATTACCCGGTGTCGCCGTATGGGTATCCGTGCTGCCGATAAAACCGAGGCGATACGGATTGGTATTTTTATTTTTTTGAAACAGCAGGCCCTCGTTGCCGGCGTTGCGTAAAAAACTGCTGTCATTCGCGGGCGGCGTGGCCAACGCCGGTAATATTTTCCCCATAAATGAGCTATAGGGCAGGAACTCAAATGCACAGCTCTCATCTGCCACACCGGGGGTGTAATAACACTCGGAACTGCCTTTGTGCTGGATGATTTCCGCAAGCCGATCAAACTGCGCGCGATCGCGCAGCTCCTGTTCATCGTAGGTCGCATCCGCATACGCCGGAAACATCCTGCCGAGGCTGAGATTGGAGTTGTGCGGAATGGTAATCGCATCACAACCGGAGTCTGTGTCGGTACACGACGCTCTGAGTGCACGCCAAAGCGCAGCGGGCGTCGTATGAGTAAAGGCGCTGAACGGTTGCCGGATCGTTGGCTGCTGATTAAAAATCACATTGCGGTGAATATTGCCGCCGTCACCGCTTAAGCCACTCCATTCATAGGCGTGAAAAGTTGAAAACCGGCACGGCTGATTGTGTTGTTCTGTCGCCGTCATGGTCGCTGACCACGCGCTGTCGCCGGCTTTGACGCAAGCGCCATTCGCACAATGAAAGCTGTCCGCCCCGAAAACCGGGCCTGCCAGCTGCGCGAGTATGATGCCAAGACGCGGCACTTTGCGTTCAATGCGACAGCTCAGCGCCTTGTAATTCGCGTGCTCAGGATCGGCACAGATCGTGGCAGCGGCCAACTGCTCGGCGTGGTCGGTGACGGCGGCAAAGTCCAGCCCTTGCCCCGGTTGAATACGGACCTGATCGTTGACGACTATCGCAGCACCCTGTGCGAAGCGATAGGCGTCATCGGGCAATGCCCGGGTGCCCATACCGAAGGCATCATTTGAATACGCGGTGTGCACATGCAGATCACCGAACAGCGCCCGGGGAAGCTCTGTCGGCCGACATTCCGCCGCGACCGGACCGGC
>JBFJYC010000136.1:0-8539 GCA_041622815.1 Spongiibacteraceae bacterium
CGGCGGCAACCGCAATCGCGATGGCATCATCCATCCGTTCCGCAGGAACCAGCATTCTGGTCGGCGCATTGCAGGATTGGCCGGAATTATTGAAGCAGTGCCGCACACCGTTGCCCACTGCCAGTTCAAAGTCGGCATCGTCAAGAATAATATTCGGGGACTTGCCACCGAGTTCCTGCGACACGCGTTTTACCGTGTCGGCAGCCGCTTTGGCGACGGCTATGCCGGCTCTGGTGGAGCCGGTGAAAGACACCATATCAATATCCGGATGGCCGCTGATGGCCTCACCGACGGTCGCGCCGTCACCATAGACGAGATTAAAAACACCCGGTGGTACGCCGGCTTCGTCCATGACCTGAGCAAACAAGCAGGCATTCATAGGAGCGACTTCACTGGGTTTGAGAATCATCGTGCAACCGCTCGCCAGAGCCGGCGCGACTTTGCAGGCGATTTGATTCACCGGCCAGTTCCAGGGCGTAATCAGCCCGCAGACGCCAACCGGTTCGCGCAGCAAGCGGGTGCTGCCCCGGTTGGTTTCAAACTCATAGTGCTTTAGTACTTCCAATGTCGTTGCGAAATGCGCCAATCCGGTGGCCGCCTGTGCGTCCCGCGCCAGACTCAGTGGCGCGCCCATTTCGGCTGAAATCGTTGTGACAAATTCGTCGTAGTGGTCCTGATAAACAGCAAGAATTCGCTCAAATAGCGCTATGCGTTCTTCCCGCGAAGAGACCGACCAGCTTTCGAAGGCATTACGTGCCGCGATAACCGCTTTATCAACATCGGCCTCGGAGCCGAGTGAGATGGTGCCGATAACCTCTTCGGTGGCCGGATTAATCACGTCGTGTGGATGTGCGACGACGGGATCAACCCAAACGCCATTGATATACAGGTGTTGCAGATGTTCCATCACGCAGTTTCCTTCTGAATCAGTATTTGTGTTCGGGGCACTGACCGGCAGAGTATCGCACTACCGGCGGCATTATTCGATAATACGAATGCGGCGTCCGCTGTGCAGCTCACCGTCGGGGTAGTCGCCGTTTAGCAAGCGCAGCTGTGCCTCGGCGTATTTCCCCAATGGTGAAATCGTGGCAAGCCGGGCATAGGTCCAGCCCGGGGCGACAGTCCAGTAGCGGATTTGCCAGGGGCGGATATTTTTTTCTTCCGGCGTGCTGAGGCGGTGAAAGCTGTGGACGACCTGATCGAATTCTGATTCAAAACCAGCCCGGGTGGTGCCTTTTTTAATCTGCCCGCTAAAAATATAGGCACCGCTGTCTTTGTATATTACCGCGATCAGGCCTTTGCTGTGGCGCGCCCTGTAGCCGCTGAGACCGTGGCTGGTAAATTCCCGGCCATCCCGCAGGCCTTTGAGTTTGAGTTTTTTAGTGACAAAGACTGATGCGGACATTTTATCGTCTCTGGCCGTGCGACTCATAATAATGCCTGCATTACCCTCCGGGGCGATCATTAAAACGGCGCTGCGGCCGTTTTTTGTGCGGTAGTCCTCAGGGACCGAGAAGCTCAGATCCAGCGGGCCGTGGTAGAAGGTATTGTTTCTGAGCACACCCTGATCGACGTTATCGCCGTAAACCATACCGTTGATCCGTTTGGCATACTCCGCCTCATAACGCTCACTTTTGCCGTTATTACCCAGCTCTGCAGCGGCCCGGACGACTTCCTGCAAGCGCTTATCATTTTTCGGATGACTGGAAAAAACGCCGTGGTAGGTGTTGCCGTCGCCACCTTCGGCTTTGGCGATACCGCTGCTGAATTGCTGATGGTCTTTGAGCACGCCGATGACGTCCAGCATCGCCTCGTGGTCGTAGTTGACCCGTGCCATATAACCCGCGCCAAGCCGGTCTGCTTCAAGCTCCAGATTGCGACCGTAACCACTGATTGCCGCCGTCCCGGCGATATTGGTCAGATCGCCGGCCATACCAATGCCGGTACCGACCGCAACAATCCAACCGGCAATACTGGTCAGTGTGCGGTTACGCTGTTGGCGCGCCTGATGCCTGGCCGTCACGTGTGCGATTTCGTGGCCGAGTACCGCAGCGAGCTCCGCTTCGGACTGCAAATAGGCGAGCAGGCCGCGATTGATGTAGATATAGCCGCCGGGCAGCGCAAAGGCGTTCACGTCCGGACTATCGATAATAGTGAAATGCCATGGCAGCAGCGGACGGTCGCTTTTTGCAGCGAGCGTCTGGCCGACAAAGTCGATGTATTGCTGCAGCGCCGGATCGTTATAAGCCGGCTGTTGATCCAGTATTAGCTGGTGCATCCTCTGACCGAGTGCGATTTCTTCGCCGGTGGTCATAAAAATAACTTCACTGCGCCCGGTAGCCGGATTGACAGAGCAGCCGCTTAGCATTGCCAGCAGTGCCGCGCACAATAAATACAACGCGGCCTTCGCGTTGCGGGGCTTTTGATTTCGCGGCATAGCTTGCGGTGACATCGCTTGTTTAGCTCCGGTCGAATTTTAACTTAACTGATCAGCCATCGGTCGCGGTATACCAGATAGGCGAACTCCAGGCCCGTTCCTGAATGACTTTTCTGGATGCGGGGATTTCGCTGCACCCGGCGGGGGCGGCGCCAGCCACGAAGTCGTTACATTGCCGGGTGCTCCAGCGGCAAACCGGATTTTCCAGTGCCCGCAGATAGTAAACCGCTGACTGATCCGCATGAAAATCCGGGTCGCGCCAGACGCTGCAGAGTGTCGCGTGACCTTCACCGCTGCGCTCGCAGGTCTGCAGATCGACGCTTGCTCCGTTGTCGCCGCCGGCCACATCATAGACGCGTTGCTGCATGATGCCTTGCTTGTCCATCCACCCTTTGATGATCTGTAATCGTTGCAACGGCGTGCCATGCGGAGACGGGTCGCGCATAGCGCTGGCGACAAATACCGGTGTGTTGCCGCGCATCGCCGGCAGGTCAGCGCCCATAGGTACGCCATAACGATAACCGAGCGCCGCATGGTCTTCGCTGGCACATATATCCTCCGGGAAATCCCAGCCGCCGAACAAGCGGGGTGTAATGCGCGGTCCGCTGGTGCCGAAGGTCTCACGCCTTTTCATCGCCGCAAACAGTGCATCGCGGGTATTTTCTTCGGCCCAGATACCGGCGACGCCGCCCGGGTTGTAGTCGCTGGGGGAGCCCTTGGCGACGCCCGGTATATGCACGGCTTGTCTAAGGCGTTGCGCGGCGGTTGATTCCATCCCCATGCCGCCGCGATAGCTGCGCTCCAGATCGCCGCCTGCCGTCCCGATGTGGGTGTCTGTGGCGGCAAGCAAGCCGAATTTAAAGGGATTTACACCGAGCCTGCGTTGCTGGTTGAGACCTTCTATCAATCCGTAGCGCGCATAGCTCCAGCGCGACAGGCAACCCAGCAGTTGCATGCCTTTGCTACCGTAGCCGTCACCGCAATCCTCAGCGTTTTCGTTCGGGGAGCGGAGCTTTTCAAAGTCGCAGTACTCATCCGGTGTGCCGGCGACATTTGCCATGCCTTGCCGGCACTCAGAATCGCCTTTGATCTGCATTACTTCCACCAGCGGTTCAATCTGTGCCCGCAGCGCAGCCAGTGCGCGGTCGCCGTCAAAATCCGGATAAAACATGCGCCCGTTGCTCCAGTTGGAGTTATGCGGGATCGCGATGGCGTCGCAGCCGGTATCGGTGTCCAGACATTGTTGTTTCAGCCACTGCCACAACTGTTGCGGCTGTTCTGCTTCGCGTGAACTCAGCGGCAGCGGCGGTACAGCAGCATTGGCGAAAATAACATTGCGGTGCAGGTTTGATGAATCGAGTGCGAGTGAGTATTCGTAGGCCACGAAACTGGTAAATGCACAGTTGCTACTCCTGTCGTACCAGTCCTCGGCACTTTTTTGCGTCAGTTCCCAGGGCGCTCTTGCGCGCTCGATACATTCCGCGCCATCTGTGCCGCAGACTGATAACGGGCGGTTATTGCCATAGCGCACAAAACTGAACAAGCGCAGCAATGGCTTGAAGGCAGGCGGAAACTTGAAATCACCGCGCAAGCCGCGACAGGCAATGGTGCTATAGGCCGGGTGCTGGTTGTCCAGACAGATATTGTGTTCGCCGAGATGTTCGGCATGGTCGGTGACCGCAAGGAAATCTAACGGGCGGTCAATCTTTACAACACGGCTGCCGCTGCCGTTTTTATCATAGGGTGGCAGGCCAATCGGTTCACCGCGCGCGTAACGGTAGGCTTCATCGGGCGTTGCCCGGGAGCCGAATGCAAAAGCATCGAACGATAGGCCGGTATGCACGTGCAGTCCACCGAACCAGGCCTTCCTGTTTTTGTAGTATTCGTCACATCCGGCATGGCTATCAATCAAAGAGGCAGGTTGCTGTGCCGGCGTGGTAAAAAACCGCGCAAAATTGTCGGCGTCGTGGGCGGGATCGACACGATCGCTACAGGCTGAAATCAGTAAAGCGACACCTGCCGCAGCAATACGGAGTGGCAGATAGCGCGATTCGTTGATCTGTCTCAACGGGTGAGCAGCTTGCGCAGCCATCCATCGTTGTCCTGCTGCTGGGCGCGCAGTAACAGCAAAGATTTGATGTTGGCTTCGATATCATCGGCGACAATTTTACGGATCGCCTTTTGTTCATCCAATGCCGGCACTCCACCTTTGTATTCTGTAAGGTCCACCGGATCACCAAAGGCGAGATAGCAGCGCTGGGGTTTCGGTATCAGCGTGTTGAAAAGACCTTTCGGAACTGGGGGCATCAGGTCCTGCCGCGCATCGTCAGTCAATAAGCCGACGCGCTTGAGTAGTTTGCCCAGATTTGAACCGGGCAGCTCGTGCCCCTCCATAATCCGGTCAAACATCTCGTCCGGCCCGACTGTACAGAACGGTACTATGGTATAACCGTGTAGGGCGGCCAAGCGGACAAATCCGTAGCGTTCGCGCCAGCATAGCGTGTAGCGTTTATCGAGGGTCTTGTTGGCTTCGACTGCGCCGCCCGGAAATACCATTAAATCTTTACCGGCGTCCATCATCGCACCGCAGACGGCCGGGTCACCGATGATCATGCCCTGTTTCAGAAACTGGTCGCGGGCGGGGCCGGAAAACCACATTTTGTCGGCCATGACGCGAACATAGCGCCGGATTTCGTTGTGAATGATGGGATTGACGATCATGCCGTCGAAGGCAAACATTGCGTGATTGCCGACAAACAGGACCGGTTGTGGCGGAATCTTTTCGCGCCCGATAATTACGGGATTAAAAAAACGGCGGATGATTGCATAGCCGGCACGGGACAGGCTGGTCGAAGCTTCGTCAAGCGCCAGCGAATCGTCGATGTGCTGCTGAAGTTCGGCATCGTCAAACGGGGTTAAATCGGGGGACAGTAATTCCATAGGGTGGTGCGATCAGAGCAGTGCAAAGGCCGTTCATTATGCCGGCTAAGACGTTGTCAATCCAAATTTGTGCACATATTGAATAGTTCAGCTGCAGTATGGTTGCGCCTGCCGCCTTGCTCTGCCTGCCGGATCAATTCCATTATCCTGCGGTTTGTGCTGACGTCTACGCCATATTTATCGCCGAGTGTGACAACTTCACCGTTGAGATAGTCGATCTCTGTTTTGCGCCCGGCTTCGAAATCCTGCCACATCGATGAGCGAGCTTCCGCATCTATTCGGATCGAGCCGCGGGACAGCAAATTGAACACGGCGTCGGGTGAGCGCAGCACCAGCAGGGTTAGCCACTGCGGAAAATTGGTAAAACTTTTCGGCTTGATACCTGCTTTCTTCAATGCGTTTAAAGCCTCAACCTGGCATCGGGCCAATAGCAGCCGGGTGGGACGTTGCTTTAACTGCGCCTGGAACGGGCAGTCACCCAGCGCATTGATCGGGTTCATAAGGTTGCCGAGTAATTTTCCCCACTGCACCGCGAGAATGTCATCGTGCAGTTCCAGCGCCAGTCCGGCGCTGCGAAATTGTGTGAGAAAAGGTTCCAACACAGGATCGTTAGCAACACCGAGCTCACCCTCGGTGCCGCGGTGAAACACACCATTAGCCTGAATGACATTAAACGGCACCATGCCCGCGATGATGCGCAGCTGCGGGCAATACTGCCGGAGCGTCTGCGGGTTACGGATGCCGTTCTGAAAGCTGATGACCGGCGTGTTGTCGCGGCATTGCGCCGCGATCTCCTGTGCGGCTGCCTCGGTATCACCTGACTTCACAGTCAGTAGAACCAAGTCCGCTTTGCTCAGGATTTCCGGCTCGGTTTCAACGCGCAGCTCCGTGCTGCCGGTAGTGTGGTCGCCGCCGAGATAATCTGTACAGCGCAAACCATCTGCTTCGATGGCATCGCGAAGCCGTGGCCGGCCCAGCAATACCACCTCAACACCGGCAGCACCGAGGCGCCCGCCGATGTAAGCACCAATGCTACCGGCCCCGTAGATATAAATCATATTCCCGCCTTATTGATCCGCGCCGAAGCGAACAGCGCCAGGGCATCCTGCTTGCTTAAGTCAAAATAATGGTCCGCAGCCGCCTGATACACGATTAACCATGCGCGGCCACTGTATAGCCCGCCATGTACTATTCCGCGTATTCTGAAGCCGTTGCTGGCGGTGTGATTCATCGCAAATTCAAACCTGTCGCCGGGCAAGATGCGTAAGTCGTCAACTGCAACCCGTGCATCGCCTTCACCGAGTCGGATTCTAAACGAAGACTCCGTCAGTTCCATGATGTCCTGGGGTAGCATCGTGGACTCAAAACGCGGCATCCCGCGATAGCTGGACGGCGCCCTGAATAGTGCGTCACCTGCTCTAAGATCACTGAAAATGATTATCGAATCGAGGTTTGTGCCGTGACGGGTGAGTACCGCGTCGGCCTCCAAGGGCTGATACTTTGCCGGTAAACGGTTCCACGCGGCGTCGCTGCGCACAAGCAATTGACCGATACGATGTTCACCCGGCGGGAGTAATGAATAGCTACCGCCTGCACAGGCCTGGAGTAAAAAAAATGCGATAAGGAGTTTAAGTGTTCTCATCGATCGCGGTACTTTTCGATCGTGGCGAGCACAACACCGCCATCCTGTGGCGGCGTGGGCCCGGCAAGATAACGCTGCAGATAAACTATCGCTTCCGAATATTTCCCCAGGCGAATCAATGCATAGCCGGTGTTGCGTAATGCTTGCGCCGGCCCGTTGTTGGCTATGGCGCTTTGGTAGGCATTAACTGCCTGCAACAGGTGCTTCTCGCTACCGATATGCCGGAGGTGTTCACCGCGATAAAAATGCCAGTCGCCGCTGCCGATTGCCGAGTGCCGCAATCTCTGTAACAGGAAGGCCGTCCGATCGGGTTGGCGAGCTTTGAGCTGCTCTTCTAAAAACCGGGGCAGGAATCTGCCGATCGCCTGACGATAAGCGGCATGGCCGCTGTCCGCGTTTTTGATAAGCGAGTACGTGTCCTGTGCTTGCCGGCGCAGCCGCTCGCTGCGACCGGCGCTGCCGGGGTGGGTCGACATGATGAGCAAGCCCTTTCCGATATTGGCAACCGCTTGTTCGTCTGCGAAGTTCTGCCATACCACCGCAGCCTCTGCCGGATTGTAGCCGGCGGCGGCCATCATTTTTAAGCCCTGCGCATCTGCGGCCAGTTCCTGACTTTGACTAAAGGGCAGCAAGCCCGCGAAAAATCCGCCGGAAAGTAAATCACCGACCGGGGAAATACCAAAGGAGAGAACGCTGGCGATGGCGCCGGTTTGTTTAGCTGTGCGCCATTGCCGGAGCGCATCGCGGTTCAGATAGTGCGCAACTTCATGGCCCAGTAAAGCCGCCAGTTGCGCTTCGTTGTCGAGTCTTAGCAACATGCCCGACCAGATATGCAAAGCGCCGTTGCCGGAGGTTGCAGCGTTAAACTCCGGGTTTAGTGTGACGTAGATACGGAAATCGTCGCAGTAATCCGGGGTCAGGCGGCACAGCACGCTTTTCAGATAGCGCTCCAATGCGGCATCGCTGACCCGCAGCGGTGAATGTTTCAGTAGCGATTCACCACGGTCAAAGGCGTACCACAGGCTTTCCTCATCGGTGTCGCTTGCGGGTTGGTAGCCGGGCGGTATTTCAGCAGCGGCCGATGTCTGCCATGCAGCGAACATCAGCACCGAACAATAGCGGTAAATTTTGTTCACAGTACCGGCATATCCCTGAGCAGTAGACTTATAGCTTCGTGCATACCTTTGCGTGTCCGCAGGTCACCGTCTTTTCTTTGCAGCGTGCTGAACCAGATAATCCGGCCGGTGGTTGCGTCGGCAACAGATAACAGCCCCAACTGCACCGGCTCGCCGGTAATCGTAAATGTTTCAAAAACGTCACGGCCGGTCGTTGTGTAGCTGTCACGCAGATAGATGTACATGATGTATTGCGCGTCGTGGCGAAAGGCGCTGGCCCGGGCTTTGTCGCCGGAGTCTGTCCAAGAAAGATTGGCGCATTTCAGTACGAGCGCACGCACAGACCCTCGAAGATGAGATCAACGCATTAACAACGCTTGCGCAGCTCAACGCTTGGCAAGAGCA
>JBFJYC010000137.1:0-8531 GCA_041622815.1 Spongiibacteraceae bacterium
CGGCTGCCGAACGTGCCCGCCGGACACAAATGCGAGCGCTTACACGGGCACAGCTTTCACCTGAGGCTGAGTGTTGAAGGCGAGCCGGACCCGGTCTCAGGCTGGATAATCGACTACGCGGATATTAAAAAAGCCTTCGATCCCCTGCTCGAGCAACTCGACCACCATTATCTCAATGAAATTGACGGCCTCGAAAATCCGACCAGCGAGAACATCGTGCGCTGGATCTGGCAAAAGCTGGCGCCGGACCTGCCCGGCCTGGTAGAAATCGAGCTCAAAGAGACCTGCGACAGCGGCTGCCGTTACCGCGGCTGAAGCGACCACTTACGCTTCAGCGCGCCGTTTCCGGCACCGGATCTGTGCCTGCATCCCGGCATTGTTACATTGCGGCTTATATCTAGTGTCAAACAGTAACAAATCGCTTTGTTACGCCTTTCAGTAACAATTACCCACAACAAGCTGAAACTCTGCACCAAAAAGGCACAAGCGAGCTTTCTCAAAAGTATTTTATTAAATATCACTCATAACATATTGATATTTATATATATTATGATTATGGACAAAATTTGAACAAATTCTCAGATGCGCCAAAAACCGCCAGCGGGAGGCCGGAAACAGTGACTTTTCCACTGACTTATCAACACATTTTGTGGACAACCTGAAACACTGCATCGCGTCTTTTTGTAACAAAAAAATGCGCTTTCAGGCTTGATCAACAGCGCGAGTTGGTTTATTCGGTGCTGCGGATCGCCTATCACTCAGGACGTGTGCGTTGCCCTGATCCCGACCTTGCCTTCGAAGAAGGCCTTAATTTTAGGCAGGTCCGCATCGATATCGCCGGTTGGGTAGAACAAGGGACCGAAGGTGACCTCTTTATCAGGCCCGTGCAGCGCCGCCAGCTGGATCGGCACCCCGGCTCCTATGGCAATGTGATAAAAACCCAGTTTCCAGTCATCCACCTGACTGCGGGTGCCCTCGGGCGCGATTGCCAGAAACAGCTTTTCCCGCTGATTGAAAACTTCCCGCAGTTGGTCAACCGTATTCGATGACTTGCTCCGGTCAACGGAAATACCGCCCAGCCAACGCACAAAGCCCGCTATCGGCCTGGGGAACAGGCTGCTCTTTCCCATCCAAGCAACGCTGAGGCGGGCCTGCAATATCACCGCCAATACCACACCCAGATCCCAGTTACTGGTATGCGGGACGCAAATAAAGACCGCCTTATCGACCGGCTCAATCCGGCCGCTGATTTTCCACCCCGACAGACGCCACCCCACCGTCGCGATGAATCGCAAAATCGGCGTGATAATCGGAGTGTTAAAAACCGTGCGGGTTCTAATTTGCGTCATAGAATTGGCTAGGTCGAATCAGGAAATCAGCGTGATTGCTTGCGCAGAGCCTTCAATCGTTGCGGTGTGACAGGAATGCCGGACTCGTAATAATCTTTCTGGCTGAGCGCGACATCGCGGATAGTCGATTTAAATACCGGGTTCAGAACCCGGCTTTTTAGCAAGCGACCGATACCACCATAACGCATAGTGAACATCAGGCTCGTAGTCAGCGCGGTTTTATCATTGCCCGCATCATCGAGATGGTAACGGAAGCCGGCCTCCTCAAATGGAAACGGAGCGCCCCCTTCACCCTGATGCAATTTCAGAAAAAAGCCGCGTCCTTCGTTCCACTCAGTAATCGTTTCATCGATGGCGCGGGTTTCACTCTGGTAAACCTTGCGACTGGCACCGACACCCTGCTTTTTGGCCGTCGTGATTTCGGTTTTAATAATGCCGGGGACATAATGGTGGGCAAGCGAGTAATCCCGTAGCTTATGCCACGCCTCATTGATAGGTACGTCCATGACGATGCGCGACGAAACCTCAAACTCCATTCAGCATGCTCCAAGCCGTTTGCGGCGGTATTCAATCATGAATTTCTGAATGTGTCCCGAAGTTATTATTCGCCGTCAATTAAGCCTTGGTAAGGTGAGTCGAAATCCAGCGGTATCGGATTCGCAAAACCGCTAATGCTCATCGCCTTGCCGGTGATCCCGATGTCCTCCCCCTGCAACACATTGTGGTCAAAGCGATAGATCACCTCGCTGCTCCCGGCGGTGGCTGCCGCATTATAGGCGTCGGCGCGCGCCTGCACAGTTTCATTCTGCGCATGATGTTTTTTAATCATCGCGGCACCATGTCTCTTCTCCAGCATCTTCGCAGTGACCTGCGGCGACAACACGGTTGCCGAGGCGTTGTTGACGCCGAAGCCCTTGGCATTGAGACTCGCCACATCCATCCCTGCGGGACCGACATCCAGATGCTCCGGCTGCAGCCTTAAATTGCTGTCAAAAACATCGTCCGCAACATGATCAATACTATGGATGCCGGGGATAATGCCCTCAACCCAGATCCCGAGGCTGGTCATCAGCTGGTCGCCCGACGCCGCGCTGACCGTATGCCCCAGATAGGACTTGATCGCCGCCACCGGCCATTTTTCAATACCAAAGGCTTTCGCTGTCTCATTCAGGATATGCGATTCGGAAGTGCGGTTTTGCGGCGTACTGGTGCCGTGTGCCTGAATAAAGGAACGGTTCCTGACGCTGTTTTCACCGACGATCGCCCGCGCCGCGGCAACCGCCTTGGCGACAGTGATGTAATTGCCGACACCGGGAGAGGAAATCGACTTTTTGTAGCCGTCAGCATTGCAAAATACATCCGGCACCGCGCCGTAGATTGTCGCACCCAGTTCCAGGGCGAGTTCGTCGTCCATCAACACCGCGTACTGTGCGCCCTCGCCCAGCGTAAACCCGCAGTTAGTGCTGAACGGGCGGCTGGCGCGGCGATAATCCGGCACCGTTAAATTACGGTCGGCGTCGAGCTTCAGCAGCTCCTCATCAGTGGCCAGCGCCCCCATACTGGAATAGCCTTCCATGACCTCGTGGGTAATGCCGGCATCGCTACCGCCAACCACCACCATACGCGCGGCGCCGCTTTTGATATCGAGAATGCCGCTGCGCAGGTTATAGAGGAAGGTGGCGCAGGCGCCGAGGGCACCGCTGGTATTGCCGACATTGCCGAGGACGTAGGCATTGATAAAGTCAGCGGGCATTTCCGCCAGCGACAGCGCAAGATTTTTGGAGGTCGGGCGCTTGCCCAGCAAACGCGCCTGTAGCAAGCCGCCGGCGCCGTTTTCGTCGAGCTGCGCCATCGCGCTCGAGGCGTACACGCTAACTTCGTCCGGCGCGAGGCGGCTCATGATATCCGCCTGCTCCAGACCGGTGGAATGCAGCGCATCGGAAGCCGCATAGATCGCCATCTGTAGCCCGCGGGGATGACTGCGGGAGGCGTACAGCTTGCCGGGTTCAAAGCCGCTCGGCAATTGCCCGGCGGCACTGACTTCAGACCGGCGCCGGTCCGGCGCGAGAATTGCCGCGCTGCCCGCCACCGTGACCTGCACCATACCCTCGTCCAGCTCCTTAACGGACCAGCCTGCAGGCAGGCTCGCCGGTAAATCTTTGGCACGGGTGCTGAACTGTAGCGGCTGCCCCGCATTACCGCTCAGGGTCATCCGCTTGTTCATCGGAATATTGTCGATATCGATCCATTCCGGCTCAATGCGGCGGATCAGGGTATGGTCGAGAATGTAGTCGACCTGCGCTTTGGTGAGCGCGCCGTCGACCTGCATGCGCATCACCGCGGCGAGACTGGCCAACGTATCGGCCTGCTTTTTCGCCGAGATTGCGTCCAGAATTAAGCGTCGGTAACCGTGATGAAACGATGTCCGCCCCGCAGGATTGATACCGCCCATACCTACAATTACCGGAAGCCTCACACCACACCTCTTAAACCAGAATAAACCGGCCGCATTCTAATTGCGGCTCGCGCATCACTATAGTTGATAATTGCCATTTTATTGTGTTTTATTGCCAGGATGAGCTATAGCTCCGCCGTTATCCTTGCCCTCCCCGATGCCCTCAGCAGCAGCGTCACGCTGCCGTTGGAGATGCTGCAGGCGGCGGCTGATCACCAGCGCGCCCGCCGGCGACCGGTGAACGGCGATATTCTGATCGCCGGGCTGTCGCGCCGCGCCGTCACCATGGCCGGCGGGATCAGCATCAAACCCCAATGCCGCCTCGATCAGGTCCGCAATTGCCGGCTTTTGATTATCCCTGGCTTTTGGCGCCACCCGGAACGGCAAGTCCGGCGCTTCCCCGAACTACTGCATTGGCTGCAACAATTACACGGCGACGGCACCACGATTTGCGCCGTGGGCAGCGGCAGTTTTTTACTGGCCGCCTGCGGGCTGCTCGATAACCGTGCCGCCACTACGCACTGGTATTACTTCGACGCCTTCGCCGCGCGCTTCCCCTCGGTCAACCTGAAGCGGGATTTCCTGCTCACCCAATCCGGCAATATTTACTGTGCAGGCAGCGTCAACTCCGTTGCCGACGTCATTGTCCACCTGATCACGCAAACCATGGGCGAGGCGGCAGCGCGTGCGGTAGAAAACCAGTTTTCACCGGAAGTGCGACGGGAATTTCACGGCCGCGCCTATCGTGAAGGCAGCGGTGAAATTCATGCGGATGAAGTGATCGCGCGGTTACAGAGCTGGCTGATTAGGCATTACGCCCGCGGACCGGATTTACAGCAACTATGCGAATACAGCGGACTCTCGCCGCGGAGTCTGAACCGGCGATTCGTTGCCGCCACCGGCTCGCCCCCTATTCAATATGTGCAGCGTCTCAAGGTTAACGCCGCGCTTGAATTACTCCGCGACACCGACCTCGGCGTGTCCGACATCGCGGCGATGACCGGTTTCGGCGACAGCAGCCAGTTCTGCCGGCAGTTTCGCAAGCACCGGGATCAATCACCGTCGGAATACCGGCGCTCGGTGCGGGCCAAGTTGTTCTCCACAGGGCCGCTACTGTCAGCGACCGCGACCGCATGAATACTGTTACAGATACCCTTTTGCTATTAGGCTAGGCAGCGTTTAATCAGCCTCGCAAGCGACACGGAGCACTCAATGGCCACTGATATCGGATTACCTATGCCCTTCGGCTGGTTTGTCGTCGCCCTCAGCGACGAGCTCAACCCCGGCGACGTAAAACCATTGCACTATTTCGATCAGGAGCTGGTGATCTTCCGCAACGAAGCCGGCGAAGCTGTCGTACTCGATGCTTATTGCCCGCATCTGGGCGCGCATCTCGGACACGGCGGCACGGTTAAAGGTGATTCTATCGCCTGCCCCTTTCATGCCTGGGAATTTAATAACAAAGGCATGTGCACCAAGGTGCCCTACGCCAAACAAATACCGCCGAAAGTAAAGGACAAACCCTGCATCTATGCCTGGCCGGTGCGCGAGGTGAACTGCGCAATTTGGGTGTGGTATCACCCGCAACGTGTCGTGCCCTTATTTGACGTTGAGGAGCATCCGGAATTCACCAATGGCGAGTGGACTGAGCCGCAATTCGACAGCTGGACATTTCGCGGCGCGATTCAGGAAACATCTGAAAACGGTGTCGATGCCGCCCACTTCACCTATGTACACAGTTCCCAGTCCATCCCCGAGGGCGAAGTCAGTTACGACCGTCATACCCGGCGCGCCTACTTCGAGAGCAAGGCACCGGGGGTCAATGAAGACGGCAGTATCGACACCACCGGCACCAAGTGGCGCGATGCGCAGCTGCTGACGAGCAATCACGGCCCCGGCCAGACCTGGCAAAAATTCACCGGCCTGTTCGATACCTGTATGCAGGGCACCGTGACACCGATTGACGCGAATACCGTGCAGCTGCGGTTTATGTTTATTCAGCACAAAGCCCAGCATGACAGTGCCGCGGCGATGGGTCAGGGGCTGATGGACGAAATCAAGCGGCAGGTGACGCAGGATATCCCCATCTGGGAAAACAAAATTTACCGCCCGAACCCGATTTTGTGCGACGGTGACGGACCGATTGCCAAGCACCGCAAATGGTTTAGTCAGTTCTATGCCGAGTGGGACAGCGCGGACGAAAGCGCCGCCTGAAACGCCTGTCGGCGCACCCGGCAGGTAATGTTTTTCTCAACTGAACCGGTCGCTTGTCAAACGCCTACCGGCATGAAAACATTCGCCCTCATTTTTCTCCCTTCTTTAGTTGACACAAGGATTTAGCATGTCAGATAACGCCGTATACATTGTCGCCGGCGCGCGCACCCCTATGGGTGGATTACAGGGCTCATTGAGCGACGTAACCGCGCCGGAACTCGGCAGCACCGCGATTGCCGCCACCATCGAGCGCGCCGGCATCGCTGCCGCTGACATCGAAGAGGTCATAATGGGCTGTGTGCTGCCTGCGGGGCTCAAGCAGGGGCCGGCTCGTCAGGCTGCCATGGGCGCCGGCATCCCCCCTTCGACGGGTGCTGTCACTGTCAACAAGCTTTGTGGTTCCGGCATGCAGGCCACGATCTACGGTCACGACACAATCAAAGCCGGCAGTTGCGACATTGTATTGGCCGGCGGCATGGAGAGTATGACCAATGCCCCGCATTTGCTGCCCGGTGCACGGGGCGGCGTCCGCACCGGTCACGCTCAGCTCAAAGACCATATGTTCACCGATGGCCTCGAAGATGCCTACACCGGCCGCGCCATGGGCAGCTTCGCGCAGGAAACCGCCGACAGCTACGGGCTGACCCGTGAGGATATGGACAACTATGCCATCGAGTCACTGACCCGGGCACAAAATGCCATCAAGGAAGGCGCGCTAAAGGCCGAAACAGCGCCTGTCACTGTCAAAACCCGCAAGGGCGAAACCGTGGTCAGCGATGACGAGCAGCCAGGCAAAGCTAATTTCGACAAAATCCCGCAGCTGCGGCCGGCTTTTGCAAAAGACGGTACCATCACCGCGGCCAACTCCAGTTCAATCTCAGATGGTGCCAGTGCACTGATACTGATGAGCGCGGCACAAGTTGATAAGCGCGGCGCTAAACCACTGGCAAAAATAATCGCCCATAGCCGCCAATCCCAGGAGCCGGCGCTGTTCACCACCGCCCCGGTCGGCGCCAGCCAGAAAGTCCTCGCTGCCGCCGGCTGGAAAGTTGACGATGTCGACCTCTGGGAAATCAACGAAGCCTTTGCCTGTGTCACCATGTTCGCAATCAAGGACCTCGGCCTCGACCACGCCAAAGTGAATATCCACGGCGGCGCCTGCGCTCAGGGCCACCCGATCGGCTCCACTGGTTCGCGTATTATTGTGTCGCTGATCTACGCGCTGAAAAAACTCGGCAAAACCCGCGGCGTTGCCGCCCTCTGTAGCGGCGGCGGCGAAGCACTGGCCGTTGCACTGGAAATCGTATGATTCAGGCTCAGGAAGCACTCACCCGATTGAAAGCGGGCAATGCCGACTTCGTTGCGGGCAGCAGCCGGGCCAACGAAATGAACGCGAAAACCTTGAGAACGCTGGCTGCCGGTCAGAGTCCGTACGCGATTATCCTCGGCTGCTCGGACTCACGGGTCCCGGCAGAAATTGTATTCAATCAGGGATTGGGCGATCTGTTTGTTATCCGTGTGGCGGGCAATATCGTCGCACCAAGCCAGGTGGGCAGCGTCGAGTTCGCAGCCGAGAGTTTTGGTACGCGACTTGTGGTTGTGCTCGGGCATTCAAACTGCGGCGCCATAACCGCTACAATCGACGGGCTTAACAATCCCGGTGCAGCGGGCAGCAAAAACCTGCAGTCCATTGTCGACAGAGTCAGACCGGCAATCGAGGAGCTGGTAAAAACAGATCTGCGGGACCAGCCTGAAGAACTTGTCAAACACGCGGTGCGGGCAAATGTCCGTGCCTCCGTCAATCATCTGCGCCACGGCTCACAGCTATTGGAAAAGCTGATCCGCGAAGATGGCTTGCTGGTAGTGGGCGCCGAGTACGACCTCAACACCGGCGAGGTGGAATTTCTCGAAGGCTGATCACCCCCGCGCGTCGATAAACGCCTCGCGGTAGAACCGGAACTGCTCACGCAAACCCTGCTCGGACAGTCCGTATTCTTCCAGTGTGTAATCGTGAGTCGGGCGGTCCTCGCGGCGGTTGGCCTCGCGGTAGGACGCCATGGCGGCTTGCTCGTCGGCGCTGAAATTCATCCCCAGCCATTGGTAAATTCCGGCAATTGTCTGCAGCGGCTGATCCACGGTATCCCGGAACCAGACATCGTAGAAAGCATCCCCATGGCGCTGCCGCGTCTCCATCGTGTGCTTGAGACCATTGCAAAACTTGCGCGCCCAATTCTCCCCCACCAGCTTCGGGTCAGCGCTATCTGAACCCATAATTGTCAGGTTGTAATTAAAACTTGCCGCAGACGGAATCGTCACCACCGGATCGCGATGAGTCTGGATAATTTTAATATCGGGAAACACATCTATCAGAATTTGGCAGTAATGCAGGTGGTGTGGCGTTTTCAGGAGCCAGCGCCGGGCGGCGCGGCCACTGCGCTTTTTTTGCCACTGTAAAAACTGCAGACACAGCTTTAGAAAGTCGTAACCGGGTCGGTTGTTCTGGGCTTCCAGCC